>DUVT01000132.1 GCA_012840905.1 Acholeplasmataceae bacterium | reverse complement strand
TGCTACATATGAAGGCTTAACATATGAAGTAGTATTTATGGACGGAGACCAACAAATTGGTGAAAAACAGATTGTAGAATATGGTAAGGCAGCAACTGCTCCAGAAGAACCAACTAAAGAAGGGCATGATTTTGTTGGTTGGGATGTTGACTTTAGTAATGTAACTGAAGATTTGGTTGTAAAAGCGAAATGGGAGGTTAAAACATTTACTGTTGTTTTCTTAGGTCAATTTAATATGTTCTTAAAAGAAGAAATCGTTAATTGGAATGAAGCAGCAACAGCTCCAGAAGATCCAGTATACACTGGTTATACATTTATTGGTTGGGATAGAGACTTCTCTAAAGTTACTGAAAATATGACTGTAAATGCACAGTTTGAAATTATCGAATATACTATTGAATATTATGATGGTGAAACAAAATTAGACCTTCAGCCTGCAACTTACACAGTTGAAGATACTTTATCATTTACACCATATGAAAAAGAAGGATTCTTATTCGTAGGTTGGTATGATGCACCAGACTTTGCTGGTAATCCAGTTACAGGTTATGAAAAAGGTAATACTGGTAACCTTAAATTATATGCAAAACTTTTAGATGCATCAGTTAAACATACACTTGCTTATGAATTAAATGGCGGTATGTGGGGTTGGACAGTTAATGAAGTTACTGCTCCAGCAAGTGGAATTAAAAATAACTCCAACTTACCAGTTATCTTTATGCAAGATTTCTTCACATATCTTAAAGATAATGATTTATTAGAATCTAATGTTGTAGCAGCAAGTTTAAGAAAAACAACTTGGGAAACATTTAGTGTCTTAACTGGAGACCCACAAGCAAACTACAGTAAGACAACTACAAATACTGCTGCAGCAAATGATGGTTACACTCAATTCTTTGTAGATGGTGGTAATGGAAACGCTGAAACTGGAGAAATTGAGGAAATCGTTGGCGGCTTCTTCGGCGCTGATGGCTATAGAGAAAAATATCAAACACTAGCACAACATATTTCTTATATGCTTAATAAACGATATACTTCATGGAATACATTCTGGACAAATGTACAAAGTGAAACACTAGCTGGTTTCGTAATGGATGGTTACTTCTATGGAACTCAAGGATTATCTGGTCAAGATGCTTCCTTCGTTGCTCTAAGAGGTGTTATCCCTACTCCAGATAAAGGATATCGTTATGTTGATGGTAAGCTAGAAGAATACACAGTTGACTACTTACTAGAAGAAATGGTATTCGGCTTAGAAGTTATTTTACCGATCCCAAGTAGAGAAGGATACTTCTTTGCAGGTTGGTATGATAACCCTGAATTCAATGGAGATAGAATATATAAAGTTGAAGCAGGAGAAACACCAGCAGAAAAATACTATGCAAAATGGGTTGCAGTTAATGAATAATTTATAATTTATGGCCTCTAAGGACTTTTCCTTAGAGGTTTTTTTACTAAATTAAATGCAAGAATCAATTATCAGTATTATAATATTAGTGTATATAGTTCTTTTTTAGGACAGAAAGGATACACATGAAAAAACAACTGACTATTATTTTAAGTATAGTACTTTTACTAATTGCAATAGTAAGCATTACATGGGTTGGTGCTTATAATGGAGCAATTGAAAAGAATAACGATGTTATCGAAAAGAAAGTTGGCGTTCATGCTGCAATGGCAGCTCGTTATGAAAAAGTCGATGCATTTATCGATGCAATTGAAGGAGCTAATGAAACAGTTCAAGGTTATTTAGATACAATTATGGAAGCAAGAGAAGCTTTTGCAAATGCAATAGCAAGCAATAATATTGATGCAGCTGATGAAGCGATTGATACAATTGACGGAACATTTATAAATTTAATCTCATATATGGAAAATAATCCAAGTTCATATAATACAGTTAATTTATATTCTGGATATATGGCTGAATTTTCTGCAGCAACAAATGTTGTTACAAATGCAATCCTTACTTATAATAGTTCCGTAACAGCATACAACAATCATATTGAAAGATTTCCTAATAATTTATTTTTAGGAGCACGCGAAGCACACAAACCATATAGTGTAGAAAATTATAATAAACCATTACCAAAATTTAATGAGTAATCATTATGAAAGTTAAATTAAGAAAATTATTTATAATTATAAACTTAATTCTTGTAGTAACTTTCTTAAGTTCTTGTAATAGAAAAGTAAATTTAAATAAACCAACCAAAGAGTTTTATATTAACGATACAGCAAATGCTTTACTTAATTCCACTAAATGGACTATCTATGCTTATAGTGATGAACTCTACATAGATTCAAGTAATGAAGAATATGAGATAGCCCAAATTAGTGGATCTCAAGTAGTTGTTTTAACTTACATTGGTAGTGTTGGTGATATTAACACTACAGAACTCTTCAACACTTGGGGTATTGGTAAAAATGATATGGGGATTTTATTAGTTTTATTTTTTGAAGAAGTTTCAGGAACTTTAGTATATAAAGAATTAGTTTTTGAAATTGGCCTTAAAATGTCAGGTTATTTAAGTGCCTTCACTGCAAACACCTTAGTTGAAGACAACTTTAATCATGAAATCCTTCCAAGTGAAGATTATGATTTAAGGTTAATTGCTCTTTACTTTGCAAT
>DUVT01000131.1 GCA_012840905.1 Acholeplasmataceae bacterium | reverse complement strand
TTATATTTTTTAAGCGAAAAGGAATTATTAAGTTAAAGCAAACAGCAAGAATATATCGTAATTACATAACATTATTATTAATTGGAACAATTATCTCAAGTACAATTTTACTGCTAGTTGATTTACCTGAACTTAATTCATCGCTTGCTTTAATAATCTTTTTCTTGCCATTTTTAGTTTTTCTTTCCAGCGCAATTATTTATCCAATAGAGTTATTAATTTCTAAATATTATCAATGTAAATCAAGAAAAAAGTTAGCTAAAATTAATCCTACTACAATTGGGATTACTGGTAGTTTTGGTAAAACTACAACAAAAAATATTTTATTTGAGTTTTTAAAGGATAAGTATATTACCCTAAAAACTAGAAAGAGTTTTAATACTTTAAATGGATTAAGTATAAGTATAAATGAAGATTTAACAAAAGAAGTGGAAGTATTCATCGCAGAAATGGGTGCTAGTAGAGTTGGCGATATTAGTGACCTTGTAAATTTAGTGCCTCTAAATTATGCAATCCTAACAGGAATAACTTCACAGCACTTAGAATCGTTTAAAACAGTTCAAAATATTATTAATGAAAAAGTAAAAATAATTGAAGCATTAGATGAAAATGGAATTGGTATAGTTAATGGTGATGATAAGTTTTTAAATTCGATACATTTTGATGTAAAAGCTAAGTTGATTAAATTTGGTTTTTCAAGTACTAACGATTACTATGCAACTGACATTAAACTAAATAAAACTGAGATGAGTTTTACAATTAACTATGAAAATAAAAAGATTTTAGTAAAAACAAATTTAATTGGAAGACATAATGTACTAAATATACTTGCTTCCTTTGCGCTAGCCAAAGAGTTAGGTGTAAGTGATCTTGAATTAGTTGAAAAAATTAAAACTTTAGAAGCGCCGAAAAACCGTTTAAAAATTGAAAAGTTAGGAACTCATGTTATTATTGATGATTCCTTTAATAGTAATAATGTAGGTTTTGTAAATGCCTTAGAAGTCTTAAGTTTATACTCACGCCCAAGAATACTTATAACTCCAGGAATAGTAGAAGGTGGAAGTTTGGAAGCAGAAATGAACTATGAACTTGCAAGTGAGATTGTAAAAGTTGTTGATGAAGTAGTCTTAATTGAGACAAAAGCAAGTATGCATATTTTAGAAGGTCTAAAAAGCTTAGGGTTTGAAAAAGTAGTTGTTTTGGATAAATTTGTGGATGCGAAAAAGTATGTATTTGAAAAGTATCCAAAAGGAACTATCTTAATTGAAAATGATGTAAGTGATATTTATAAAATATAGGGAGGGTATGTATTGAAGACAAGAATTGGAATTATCTTTGGGGGTAATTCTGTTGAACATGAAATTTCAATTCTTTCAGCAATCCAAGCAAGTCATGCAATTGATAGTGAAAAATATGATTATTATAATATTTACATGACTAAGGATGGTTGTTTTTGGGTAGGGGATAACTTTGATAAATTAGAAACATTTAAAAAAGAAAAGTTTAAACACTATGAAGTTACCTTTTTTAGTAAAGATAATAAAATTTATTTAAAAGGTATAAAAAGATTACCAAAAAAATATAAAGAGCCAATCGATGTAATCTTACCAATTGTTCATGGGAAAAATGTAGAAGACGGAAGCTTAGCAGGTTTTTTTAAAATATTTAATATTCCTTATGCAGCTAGTTCAGTACTTGCAAGTAGTATTATTCAAAATAAGCAAGCAGCAAAAATCTTTTTAGATGTTAATAATATTCCTGTTATTGATTATAAGTATGTTGCATATAAAGAATATTTAAATAATAAAGATGAAGTCCTGATTAATCTAGAAACATTAGATTATCCAGTAATCGTAAAACCGGTGTCACTTGGAAGTAGTATAGGTATTAAAATAGCAAGTGATAGAGAAGAATTATTGAATGCTTTAACTTATGCATTTAAATATGAAAATGAAGTTATAGTAGAAAAGAAACTTACTAATTTCAGAGAGTTTAATCAAGCTATCTTAGAGCTTGAAGATGGTTATGAACTATCTCTAATTGAAGAAGTCAAAAACATCAATCCCTTTTTAACATTCCAAGATAAATATTTACCAAGTGAAACAAAAAAAGAAATCCCAGCTAAAATACCTAAAGAATTAGAGGAAGAAATTAGCGAGATTTCAAGCAAGGTAGCAAAAATATTTAAACCTAATGGTGTAATTAGAATTGACTACTTATACGACTTTGATACAGGAAATATTTATCTAAATGAGATTAACGCAATCCCTGGATCTTTAAGTTATTATTTGTTTGAAGAAATATATGAGTTT
>DUVT01000130.1 GCA_012840905.1 Acholeplasmataceae bacterium | reverse complement strand
TTATATCTTTCTTCTTAATATTAAAGTCATTTACTATTTTTTTCGTTTTCTTATTTATAACATTTAACTTTTTATTATATTCTTCTTGATCTTTAATATGAGCAGTTTTAATTTCTGTTTCAACTTGTCTAAATTTTGTATGTGCTTCTAATTCTTTATTTTTAAAACCAGAATTTAGCGCGTTACTTAATTTATTATAAAGCTTTTTATTAGCTTGATCAGTTTCATTCCAAAACTCTTTTATCGCACTTATACTTGCTTTAATTTGGGAATCTAAATTTCTGACCATTATTTTAACTAAGTTATTAAATTTAGTCATTTGTTGATTTAATTGTTTTAAATACTCTTCAATTAAGATTTTTCGTTTATTAATATAATCACTATATACAACAACTAATAAATCTTTAAATGATTCTATATATTGCCTTAAGTTTTCTAGCAACTTATTAATAATAGTTTGTTTTAGATCTACTTGATACTGATTTCCTTCAATATGACTTGTTAACTGATCAAGATAAAATTCTTTCATTTCACTATTTATCTCAGTTAGTGATGAGAATTTTTCCTTGTTATCAACAGTCATTACATCAAGTAATTCTTTATGTAAATTAGTATATTTGTTTGCTTTTTCTTCTTCGAATTTACATAAATCTAGTTCATTTTCGCGTTCAAATTCACGAAGTTTTAATTCATTATTTAAATCAAGTAATGCAATTTTTTCCTCTTCTTCCAAATCTAATAATTCTAGTTCATATTCTAAGTTTCGCATTCTTTGTTTGAATTCTTCAGTTAATACTTGATTATCAAGTTCAACTTTTTCTAGGAACTTTTTATAAGCTAATTGATTTTCATAATTTAAAACTGCATACTTATTTTTAATTTCTAAATTTTCCTTTATCCCTACAAGTCTAATTGAATTAATTTTCTTTTGAACTTCTCTAATCTTTCTTACATCTTCAGTTTCAAGAATACTTTTTTCCAGTTCACTGTATTGTTTAATGTTGGCATCACTTGCTCTAGTTAAGTCTATATCCATTCTACGAGTATATTCAATTTCACGATTTTTGAAGTTCTTTTCTTCTTCAGTTAACTTATTTTTATTTTCTTTTTGAAGGAAACTTAATTCTTTCTTTAAGGATGTAATTTTACTTGTAATTTCTGAACGTTGTTTTTTAAGGGCTTGTAAAAAAGGTTTAAGTTCTTCTTCCTTTTGCTTTTCTAATTCAACTTTAGCCTTTTCTAAATCAAACTTTACTTCTTTTGTTTCTTTTAATATTGTTTCTAATTCATTTTGAAAATTATTCAACTTTTCTTGGTAATCATTATCGAGGCCAATAAGTTTAGATTCTAAAGATTTTATAAAAGTAGACTTTTCATCTACTTTATTTTTTAACTCTTGAATTACTTCATTTACATTATCTTCAGCATCCAAATTAGCTTCATCTAAATAAGTAATAAATTCTTCATTTATCTTTAGAATCTCTAGTTCAATTGTTTTTAAATCCATATCCTCACCCTTTTTAAATATTTATATTCTAAAGTTTCCGCGGCCTTTTCCTTTACCTTTTCTTTGTTTTTGAGGTTGTCTTTGCATTTGATTATACATCATATTTGGATCAACATTTCCACCACTAGCCATTGAACTTATCGCTTTCATTTGCTTTTTCATATCATCAAATCGCTTAATTAATGCATTTACCTCAGTATAAGGTCTTCCAGATCCCTTAGCAATTCTTTCTCTTCTAGACATTGAACGGGCAAGAAGTTCTGGATTTCTTCTTTCTTCCTCAGTCATTGAACGAACAATTGCTTCGAGATATGAAAACTGTTTATCATCTATTTCAATATTTTTTAATTGTTTACCAATACCTGGAATTAAACCAAGAATTGATTTTAATGACCCCATACGTTTAAACCATTTTATTTGTTTCATGAAGTCATTATAGTTAAAGATTCCCCTTTGCATACGTTCAGCCATTTTCATTGCTTCTTCTTCATCAATACTTTGGCTAGCTTTTTCAACTAATGTGACTACATCTCCCATTCCAAGAATTCTTCCAGCCATTCTTTCTGGATGGAATACTTCAATTTGATCTAGTTTTTCACCAAGACCCATGAATTTAATTGGAACGTTAGTTAAGTAACGTACGCTTAAGGCAGCCCCACCACGTGTATCACCATCAAGTTTTGTTAGGATACATCCAGTGAGTTTTAATCTTTCATTAAATGATTGGATTACATTAATTGCATCCTGACCCATCATTGCATCGATTGTTAATAAGATTTCATCAGGTTTTGCAATACTTTGAATATTTTCTAATTCTTCCATTAATTCTTCATTAATATGTAATCTACCAGCTGTATCAATAATAACTAAGTCATAACCATTGCTTTTTGCGTGAGCAATACCTTTGGTTACAATTTCGCTAACTGGTGCTTTTTGACCCATTTCAAAAACTTCTATTCCAAGTTCTTTACCAACAGTCACTAATTGATCAATCGCAGCAGGTCGATAAATATCAGCTGCAATT
>DUVT01000129.1 GCA_012840905.1 Acholeplasmataceae bacterium | reverse complement strand
GTCCTGTTTCTGGTTTTGGATAGAAATTATGTGACACACGTAATTTTCTTAAATCCACACCATTATGTTTTAAATAATCTAAACGCTTTTTAGTTAATGTTGATGCATTTAATTCAATAATAAACTTATCTTCTTTAACTAAATTAATTATATCTTCATCACTAAAACCAAAATCAAGTCTTAGGCTATAAATGTTTTCAATTTCAAGCTTTTCATACATTGCTTTAGAGACATCTAAAATTACTTTTAAATCTAACTCTTTTGCAAATTCCAATACTTCTTTTAACTCTTTTTCAAAAGAATCATTTACTTCTGGCATATGCCCAGAGATAAATACTTTTTCAATTCCTTCAGCTTTTAAAAGTTTTAAGTATTCTAAATTTTTTTCATGTGGATAATCATCCAAACCAACATATAAACTTGCTCCAACAGAAATAGGTAAATCTAAGCTTATAGGTAAGTTTCCGATTGGCTTTAGATCTCCTTTTAAAAATTTAATTACAGTATTTACACTGTTTGGTGTATATTCATACAAACAATAATAATTTTCTACAAAATTAAACGAATGTATGTCATACGGATTACGAGTTGAGATTACATATAAATCTTTTACATAATTATCAAGTTCATAGATTAAATCTGCTTGACTCTTATAAAACTTTGCATTAAATGTAAAGACTAATACTTGTTCATATCCTTTAGCTTTATTAACGATGTTTTTTATCTCTTCTTCTGTTGGTCTTACATTAATCTTTATTGAATCAATTTCTAAATTATTTGCCTTAATCATATCAACAATACTTCGTTTTGATACTTGATCTTCAGCTATTGTTGTTGCATAAGGCTCTGTTGCAATTACTAATGTTTTCTTGTTTGGATAATAATCTTTCCCTCTCACCTTTGTAAATGAGTTGTCAACAACCTTACTTGCTAGTTCTTTTGATTCAACTTTTAATACAAGTTTTTCTTTTTCTTCATAATTAACATTATAGAAATGTTCTTCCATAATTTTTGAAATTCGCTTCTTATATTTTAAAACTCGTTCAACCTTTTCATCAAGTAAGGCTTCTGGGAATGTACCATCTTTTACAGCTTCATATACTAACTCTAAAGATTTAACTTGATTTTCTAGAGTTTGTGATACAAACACCATATCAAGACCAGCCAAAAGCCCCATTAGGACTCCTTTAGGGGTAGTATAGTTATCGCTAATAGCTTTCATCTCCATACAGTCACTTACAATTAAGCCATCAAAGCCTAATTCTTCGCGGAGTAAATTAGTTAATACATTTTTAGATAATGTTCCAGGTAGATTCCCTTCTTCATACGCTGTGAAGAATACATGTGCTGACATTATACTATCTACTCCTGCTTTTATTGCAGCCTTAAATGGTGCAAGTTCAATCATATGAAGTCTTTCTTTCGAGTGAGGAACAACAGGTAAACTATAGTGACTATCAGCTTCAGTATCACCATGCCCTGGGAAATGTTTTGCTGTTGCAATTATTCCCGATTCTTGTAATCCTTTAATAAATTCTAATCCATATTTACTCACTACTTCTGGTTTATCAGAATAAGATCTAACCCCAATTACAGGATTAAGCGGATTATTATTTACATCGAGGGAAGGAGCTAAGTTCATATTAATTCCTAATGCTCTTAACTCTTCACCAGAAATTTTTCCAAGTAAATAAGCATTGTGTGCGTTTGTTGCAGCAATACTCATACTACCAGGTAAGAATGTTGCCTCTTCCATAATACGAGTTACTATTCCACCCTCTTGGTCAATACTAATTAAAGGCATATTACCTGTATGCTTTTTTATTTCCTCATGAATTTTATAGTTTAAATCATGTAATTGCTTTATGTTTTTTACATTTCTAGTAAACAAAATTATATTTCCAAGTTTATATTCTTCTACTAACTTCTTTAAATGCTCATCATATTCATAACCAGGAAAGCCAGCAAAAACTAACTGACCTATTTTTTCTCTTAATGTCATATCTTTAATTTCTTTCATATCTACTTCCTACCAATTCCTTTACTTTATTTGTATAGTAAGTATTTCTCTCTTGTTTTACTAAACTCTTTTGTATCTCTTTCTAAAATTTGATATTGTTCTTCAAGTGAATAAATGCGATCTTTAATGTAGTTAGTACCAGTATTAAACTCTAACATACATGGCCTACCTTCAACATATGGTTTTGTAACTTGGAAGTCTTCTTCATACATAGTACGAACTACTTCAAGCATTGTCCAACCTGTTTTAACAGCTTTAAACTGTTTTCGATCTAAAATATGAACTTCTACTCCACCACATAATTTTCCTTGATGTTTAGAGAATGTTGGGGTGAAATACATCGGTCTAAAGTATACACCTGGTAAGTTAAAGCTATTTAGTTTATCTGCAAATTCTTCAGGTTTAATAAACGGTGCACCAACAATTTGGAATGGTGCAGTTGTTCCACGACCTTCAGAAATATTTGTTCCTTCAAAAATACAAGTTGCATTATAAACAATTGAAGTAAGTGGCGTTGGAAAGTTTGGTGAAGGCATAACCCATAATAGATTAGTATCTTCATAATACATTTCTCGTTTCCAACCTTCCATTAAAATCAATTTTAGATTACAACCAATCTCAAACTCTTCATTAAATAACCATGCAAGTTCTGCTAATGTCATTCCGTGACGTTGTAAAATTGGGTAGTAACCAACAAAGGAACGATATTCTAAATCTAAAATATTTCCTTCATAATCAGCCCCATTTGCAGGATTAGGACGGTCAAACACTACAAATTCTTTTCCATATTCTTTTGCTGCCATCATTGAGTATGCCATTGTATAAATATAGGTATAAAATCTCGATCCACCATCTTGGATATCAATGCATAAGACATCAACTTGATCCATCATTTCTTTAGTTGGTTTACGTGTTTGTCCATACAATGAATATACTGGAACATTTGTTTTTTCATCAATATATGTATCTAATTTTTCTCCAGCTTGGATATTTCCTCTAACACCATGTTCAGGTGAGAATAAAGCTACTAAATTTACTTTTTCTTTTAATACATCAATAGTTGATTTATACTCACTATTAATTCCGGTAGGATTAGTAATTAAACCTACTCTTTTACCCTTAAAATAATCTAAATGATTATCTATTAAATCGATTCCTAGTTTCATATGCCACCTCTACTCATATTTATTTTCTGAATCTATATCATCTACATTTCTTTGTAGATAGTTGAATCTATTTTTTGCCATATAATAAATTAAAAATTGAGGAAAACTAATCCCACCAATAAAGTAAATCGGTACAAATCTCATCCCAATAAGAAACATTAATACTAATGGTGCAAATAACACCAAAATTGCAAGTATTGTTTGAGCCATATATCTAAATGCGAACCTAAAGGAAAGAATAATATATCCACTAGGTTTCATTTGAAAATGAGCAACTAACAAACTTAAATTAATAAACATTAAAAGAAAGAGTATTACAACCAAGAACTCGATAACAAATGCAATAATCGAAAAGATTCCAAATGCATTTGGTTGATAATACTCCGGTCCAAGAAGTTGCCAATAATGCACAGTTCCATAGACAACAGCTAAAAATATAGGGACTAAAATTAGTTCTACTAACCAAATCTTTTTTATTGTATCAATAAAATATTTAAAGTATAAGACAAAAAAGTTTCCAGTATTATCATCGATATAATATTTAATAACAATTAATGATGTTATAAATGCTGGAATAAATAACAATACGAATAAAACGATTGCTATATAGATTAAAAATACTAACTCTTGATTGTTATACCAAACTAAAAAGGGAATAGCAGCAAGAGAAAATGAAACGACAAAAGTAAATAAGTTTAAAAATATTAACCTATAAAACCATTCAAATCCTCTATAAAATTTGCTATTCACGAATTTCTCTATATTCATAGTTTTCTCCCATTTTACTATAGTATATTATAACATAAAATCACCTATAAAACAATATAAGATTTTCTTCCAAATATTAAAAAAAAGCACTTTGAATTGTGATAAACACATTCAAAGTGCTAATTAATTTCCTAGTTACTTATATGGTTTTTGCTTTAATTAGCCTTGAGTACCATATAGATCTTGCATTCTAGATTGGAATAATGGAGCAAATTCACCCATAACAGAGTTGTAGTCTTCAGCATTAACTACGATTCTTCTAATCATTGGACCAGCATGGCTCCAAGATGATAAGATTGAGTAGAATGGATCCCAAATTACTTGGTTACCTTTGAAGTATGTAATAGCAGTAATTGACTCTGGGTCATCTAATCTAGATGCTGCAGCACGTCTTGCTAATACTTCTTCATCGTACTCAGGGTCACTTAAGATCTTGTCGCTTGTAATTAAGAATAGATCTGTGAATGCACGATAGATATCTTCAGATGTTACACCTGCTGGATATGCATATTCTCTACCAGCTTGCATTTGATAAATTGCTCCACCTTGGTAAGATACACGTGTTTCAGATTTATCAACTTTGTCTGGATGAGGGAATGGAACATAACCAAAACGAGTGTTTTCTCCCCACATGTCAGCTGGGAATCGGTTATGTGTCTTAACGAACCAATACTCAGCAATTGCAAATAGTGAGTCACCTTCGTTGAATGAAGTCATGTTTTGATCCCATGCAATTGTACCAGCCATGTTTTCAATCGCATATAAATCTCTTAATAAACGAGCAGCTTGAGTTGCATACGGATGGTTGAAGTTTAGACGCATATTAGTTGGATCAACTAATGCTACACCAGCTGCACTAACCATACCATAGAATAATCCTGATGGTTGACCAGCGATAACTGATTTACCTTCATCTAGAACAGATGCAACTTCACGCATATATTCATCAAATTTAGTCCAAGTCCATTTACCTTCGTTGAATAACTTAGCTGGATTGTCTAAATCTAATTCTTCTAACATATTAACGTTGTAGAATAAGCCATGATATGGGATAATTCCTCCACCTGCGTTACCAGTAGTCATAGCGTATAATTTACCTCTATAACTTGAAGCTGATCTTACGTATGGAGACATTGTATTCTTACCATATTTAGCATAGTATTCACTAACATCTACAACTGCATTAGCTCCTGCTAATTTATCTAACCAGTCTGTTGTTGAAACGAAAATATCTGTTTCAGCTTGACCGATATTTGCTTGAGCAATTAGGTAGTCAACTCTTGGGTCACCCCATGGAGCGTTTTCAGGGAATGCAACAACTTCTAATGTAGCATTATATAATGCTTCTACTTCTTCCCATGCTGCTAATTTAGCAGTTCTATCGTTTCCAATGTAGTCATCTAATTTTGGATCATGTTCATTTAATGCATGACCTGCAGCCATGATCTTAATTGTATATCCTTGTAAGTCCTTACGATCAGGAAGTACGACCGCAGGTATTACATCGATTTCATATATTCTAAATACATTTAAGTCTAATGTTGAAGCAACTTTAATACGTGCTTTTCCTGGAGCAAGTGTAGTAACGATACCACGATCATCTACTGTAGCGATTTGTGGATCTTCTGAGCTCCAAACAACGTTTTGAGAAATACCTGAAGGAAGAACGATTGCATTTAATGTAACTTTAACTCCTTCTTCAACTTCTGTATCACCAAATACAGTAATTCCTGTAGGTTGATCTGGTAAGTCTCCTTCTGTAGGTTCTTTAACTAATAAAGTAATACTGTCAGTTAATTCTGGGTTTGCAACTACTTTAACAGTAATTGTAACTTCACCAACTGCAACACCAGTAACTCTACCGTTCGCTTCCACTGTAGCGATATTTTCATCGCTTGATTCCCATAATACATCTTGTC
>DUVT01000128.1 GCA_012840905.1 Acholeplasmataceae bacterium | reverse complement strand
CGATAATCATGAATGTAAATTTCTACATCACCATTGTCAATTGCTCTTTTTATTATTGATGTATCAAATGGTGCAAACATCTCTGGAAATAGAGTTAGAATATCTATTCTCATAACAAGCCCTCTATTGGTGTAATAATAATTTTATTTTCTTCAATATTAACTTCAGCTATAAACTCTTCTACAAACGGAATTAAAGCTGTTGTTTGATCAGGCTTTTCAAGCACTAAGATAATTCCTTGGGGTACTTCATTTATATCTTGAATAACTCCAAGTTCTTTACCTTCTTCTGTATAAGCAATTAAACCTATCAAATCATCATAATAATACTCATCATCTTCAAGTTCATCTAAATCACTCACATCTACATATATTTCTGAACCTACATATTCTAATACATCATTAATATTTTTCAGGTTATTAAAAGTAATTAAGTCCATATTTTTATGAACTCTATGTGAGTTAATTACTATTTCTTTAGTATTGTTTCCTTGTTTTAAATACAATGTATTTCCGACAGTAAATCTTGCGAAGCTTGTATCACTTTTCACTTTAACTTCACCTTTAATACCGTGGGTACCTACAATAGTTCCAACTAAATTTAATTTCATTTTGTCACCTTCATTGCTCTTAAACTATTAACAATTGCAATTAACGATACTCCAACATCAGCAAAGATTGCTTCATATATTAAGAAATCTAACATAAATGCAAAAACTGTAGTTGAGATAAATGGTTCAATTAATGCAAGTCCAAGTACTGCAAACTTCACAACTAAAGCAAGCACAATGTTTTGAATAACAATCCTTCTTGTTTTTCTTGCTATTTTAACAGCTTCACTAAGCTTACCTAAATCATCAGTCATTAATACAATATCAGCAACCTCAATTGCTGCATCACTACCTAGACTTCCCATTGCAATACCAATGTCTGCTCTACTCAGGACCGGTGCATCATTTATTCCATCACCAACATATGCAATCTTTTTATCATAATCAAGTCTTGCTTTAACTTCGCTGAACTTTTCAACTTTGTTAATTGGATCCATCTCAGCATAATATTCATCAATGCCAAGTTCCTTACTTACTTGATCTGCAATATTTTCTTTATCTCCAGTTAACATAATAGTTCTTTTAATTCCAGCAGCTTTGAGTTCTTTAATTGCTTCTTTTGCGTTCTTCTTGATTTCATCAAAGATTACTATATAACCTTCACACTTATTATTAATAGCAACATAAACAATTATTCCTGCTTTGTCTACCTTAGGAACACTTATATTATTATTTTCCAAAAACTCATCTTTACCAACTAACACTACTTGATTATCGACTTTAACTTTAACTCCAAGGTTGGAAGTTTGTCTTCCGCCTTTGATAATTTTCATATCTATGTTTTGAATACCATATGTATCAACAATCGATTTAGCAATCAAATGGCTAGATTTAGCTTCTGCATGAGCAGCAATTCTAAGTAATTCTTCTTTTGAAAAATCATTAAAACTTTCTATTTCACTAACAACAAATTTACCAGTTGATAAAGTTCCTGTTTTATCAAATACAAATGTTTCTACAAAATTTAATGCTTCTAAATAGTTACTTCCTTTGACTAATATTCCTCTTCTACTTGCACCGCCAATTCCCCCGAAAAATCCAAGTGGAATCGAGATTACAAGTGCACAAGGACAAGAAACAACTAAGAAAATTAAAGCGGTTAAAATCGAATTTTTAAAGCCATTTGCCCAAGTTAAATCATAGTTAGGCAAAATAAATGGTAAAAATACTGCAAGCAAAACAGCAATTATTACAACTGTTGGCGTATAGTATTTTGCAAACTTTGAAATAAAGTTTTCTGATTTTGATTTTAAAGTACTTGCATTTTCCACCATATCAAGTATTTTTGCAACCATTGAATCATCATAAGCTTTAGTTGCTTTAATTTGCAAGTTTCCATCTATATTAATTGAACCACTTAAAACTTCATCATTTACTTTTACATCTTTTAAAATACTTTCACCAGTAAGTGCTGAAATATCAAGTGAACCTTCGCCACCAACAACTATCCCATCAACAGGAATTTTCTCACCTGGATTTACCACTAATATATCACCAATCATTACTTCTTGAGGATCGATTGGGGCAATCGTATCACCAACAATAATATTAGCAACTTGCGGTCTTATATCTACAAGCGAGGCAATTGATCTTCTTGAGTAATTAACTGCGTATTGTTGTAAAAGTTCACCGACTTTATAAAAGATCATTACAAAGACAGCTTCATCATAATAACCAACAATTAATGCAGTTAACGTCGCGAGACTCATTAAAAACTTTTCATCAAAGACTCGCCCATTTTTTACATTTTTAAGTGCGCTATATAAAACATCACTAGAAATAAATAAATATCCTAAGGAATAAGTAACATAAACAATAATAAGTTTTATTGTCTCATTCCAAAAAGCAAAATGATTCATAAATGATTTAAAAATAAAACCACTTAAAAATATTAATAACCCAATAAAAAAGTATTTTTTTCTAGTTTCATCAACTTTTCTCGGCTTAATTTCATCACGAGCAACTTTTGCTTTATTTATTACTTTAATATTTGAATCTACTTGTTCAGTAATTTCTTGAACCTTATTTTCAAGATTATTAATTACTTCTTCTGAAGTAGTTTCAATTATAAATCTTGTTGATGTAAAATCAACAATGATATCTTCATAATCAAAAGTCCTTTTCGCAATCCGCTCAATCTTAGCTGCACAATTAGCACAATCTAGATTTTCTAAAACTAATACTTTTCTAAAGGTTTCTTTTATTTCTCGTTCTACAATATCTATTTCTTTACTAACATTTCTAATTAAGCTTTTAAGCTCAACAACTTCATTTTCAGATTGGAGATCAATAGTTAAAGTACTTTTATTAGGGTTAAGCTTAAAACTAGAATTTCTAAACCTTAAACCTAATTCATACTCTAACTTTCGATATGTACTTTCACTTTCAATATTATCTAAAAAAAACTTCTTTTTTATTGTTGCCATATCCTAGTCATGAGAAGTATGTTCTAGTACTTGAGCAACAATCTCCTTAACATGTTCATCACTCAAGTAATAATGTACTTCTTTTCCCTTTCTAACACTTTTTACAAGATCATTATCTTTTAAGGTTTTTAGCTGATGTGAGATTGCTGACTGTGTCATATCAAGTTCTCTTGCAATATCACCAACAGATTTACCCCCATCGAATATAGCTAATACAATCCTAAGTCTAGTAAAATCTCCAAGGGCTTTAAACATATTCACACTTTTTTCAATATTATTCATATCAATACCTCAAATATTATGAATATATGCTCAACTATTCATAATTATACATATAACAATATAGTATGTCAATTTATGTTTATGCGTATTTTTTTATAATATTAATAATATCCTCACCATACTTCTCATACTTTTTAATTCCGAAACCTTTTACAGAAACAAATTCATCTTTTGTAGTAGGCTTGTGAATACATAGTTGTTCCAATTCTTCATTTGTGTATATGAAGTATGGTTTTATATTTTCCTTTTTCGACATTTCAAATCGATATCTTCTTAATTCCTCATATAACTTTTCATTAATTACTTGAGCCTCATGATTAACCTTTTCAGGTTCCTTATCCCAAATAATCTTAATTATATCTTCACCATATAATTCATACTTTCTCTCTCCAAAGCCAGGTATACTAATAAATTCTTCTTTATTTTTGGGTTTGTTTAATATTAAATCTGCAAGTTGATCATTAGTATATATGAACCATAGTGGTTGATTATTTTCTTTAGCTTTATCAAATCTATATTCTTTTAACTTTTCAAATAGTGTATCATCTAATGATTTTTCTAAAGTATTTTCAGGTTCCACAATCTTTAAATTAAATCTTTTTATATAATCATATTTAATAGGCTTATCACTTTCTAAAATAAATTCTGCTAACTCAACCATCTCTTTACTACTTATTTCTTTATCTAGCGTCATACAAGTATCTTGGATAGCTTTTTTAATTTGGTCAAATTTAATTATTTTTTCGCGGATTTCTCGTTTTGCATATTTAAATTCAATAATTGATTTCGGATTAGCAATCACTACTAAAGAAACAATAGGTATATCTTTATGCATATTATTTTCAAGCAAGAACCTATCTAATATTTCTACATGTTTCTCATTTTGATTTATAGGACTAGCAATACCTTCTTATTTATAAACTTCACCTTTTTAGTTTCTAAAAACTCTTGTAAAGTTTCCATAACTATCAATAATAATATCACCTAACATAGTTTTAGTTTCTAAAACAAATATACATTTATTTGTTATAACAACAAAATCAAACTGAGCACTATAATCTCTATATTCAACTCTTATATTATGTAAACACAAAATAGGTAAAAAAGAAGTTTGCAATTCATAGGCAACATTCTTTTCTCCATATAGACCCGCTTTAATCTTTTTTATTTCCTCTTCAATAATTCCTTTTTGATCATCGCCAACTTTTTCTAATAAATCAGTTAATTGAGCAAGTTATAAATTACTTTCACGATCATATTCTTTCAAAAAAACAGGTTCATTAAATTCAAACTGAAACTTATTTCCAGTACTCATCTATGCTCTTACCCTTTCTACACTATTTTCTTGAACTTATTATAGCATAGAAACAACTATTTATAAAGCACGGCCTAAATAAAAAAAAGTTAGCTAAATAGCTAACTAGAATGAATCAACTGAGATGTCGATCTTTTTCCCATATCTTGCTGCACAAGCATAGGCAATTGTTCTGATCGAGTTAATTACTCGTCCTCTTCTACCTATAACGCGGCCAACATCGTCAGGATGAACCATAATTTGAATCGTAACGGTATCACCGTCATCATCAAATGTTTTTACTACAAGATCTTCTGGATGTAGTACTAATGGTACAACCAAATCACTTAGGAATTTTTCATAATTAATTTCTTTCATTGGTACTTCCTTATTTTGATTGTTTTGTGTGTTTCTCAATAATTCCAAGCTTAGTGAATAATGATTTTACTGTATCTGTTGGTTGAGCACCATTTCCTAACCATTTTAAAGCTTTTTCTTCATCCACTTTTAAGTTATCTTCTTTTTCAATTGGATGATATGTTCCAATTATTTCAATAAAACGACCATCGCGAGGGCTCTTTGAATCAGCAGCCACAATACGGTAGTAAGGACGTTTTTTTGCACCAAATCTTTGTAATCTAAGCTTAACAGCCATTGTTTATTTCCTCCATTAATATTATTTTTAAAATTCTTAAATATTATACCACAACCAAAAACAACTGTCAAGCACTTTTACTTAACAGTTGTTATTTGTTCATAAAATAGTTTAACATTGAACTCGCAAAATTTATTTGATTTTTTATTGCTTCTAGTTTATCGTATGTTGTTAGTTTTAAATCCTGTTTTACAGCTTTTTCAAAATCACTATAATACTTTGGATCTAAGTCTAAATAATAATACCATTTGGGATTTTGCCTTAAATAATCTAAATAAACCGGATTAGCATATAACTTCCTAATCACTTCATCTTTCAAATTAATCCCACCAATCATTGTATACACTATTTATATAATTAGTTGGAATATTAGACTTAGAACCGAAGGATTGGGCTATTTGCACTACCTTTTGAACTGTATTTAATGTTCTATTTAATGATTCTGGATTAATCTTTTGTACATAAGACAAAATATTTTTTATGCTATCATTTAGTGATTGGGGGTTAGATTGTTGTTGAGTTTGAGTATTTGAATTGCTTGTAGTATTAGTGCTTGCTTGGTTATCATCTAGGTATTGTTGCCATTGTGGATCTTGTTCTCCATAGAGAACCCACTCTTCATAGATGTTTTGCCATGTTCTTTTACCACTTCTTACATCATCTCTTAGTTTAGGATAGCGACCAACAAAATCTCTAAACTCATCCATTCTTGATGCCATAACTTTCCTCCTCACTATAATTTATTACCAATGCCTAAATTATGTGAGTGAATTTAAGTATTTAATTTCGTCTTCTTCTAACTGTCTGTATTCTCCAAGCTCTAAATTGGGATCAAGATTTATTTTACCAATTTGAATTCTTTTTAAATAGACAACTTCTTTACCTACTTTACTACACATTTTTTTAACTTGATGGTACTTACCTTCTTTTATACTAATGTATGCAGAAGTATTATTAATGATTTCAAGTTTTGCAGGTAGAGTAGTGTAAAGATTTCCTTTACCATCTGTAATATTTAAGCCATTTTTAAATAACTCTACATCTTCTTCTTTAAACACTCCTGCAACTTCTACATAATACTTTTTATAAATACTTGATTTCGGGCTAGTTAATATATGATTTAAGGCACCATCATTAGTTAACAAAATTAAACCCTCTGTATCTTTATCAAGTCTACCTACAATTGACAATTTATATTTTTTATATTCACTAATTAAATCTAAAACAGTTGGTTCATTACCAATTGTTGCAGAAATATATCCTTGAGGTTTGTTAAGCATTAAATAAATATATTTTTCATATTCTAAAACATCATCTAAGTACTTAACTATATCAACATTCTCATCAATGTTGAAACCAATATCAGTTATTAATTTGTCGTTAACTGTAATAGTTTCTGCTTTAATTAACCTTTTTGAATCACTTCTAGTTATATCTAATGTATAAGAAACAAATTTATCTAATCTCACAATTCACCTCGAAAAATATCACATAATAGGCCCTCCAACCATATTATAAAAATAGAAAAGGAGGATTGACAATGTTTAAAAAGAATAGTGCTAGGTTCGCAGGCCAAATGAATCAACCACCATTCCATGATCCATTTGGTGGTATGATGCAAGGTGGTATGCAGCCAGGCATGCAAACTGAAGGTATGATTTTCCCTCAAGTCCACGAAGATAGACTTCAATTTGAAATTCGTGAAAATAGAAGAAGAATCAACAACCTAACTAGAAGAGTTATTCGACTTGAAAACTATTTAAGAATTAGAGATACATCTGACTATGTAAATATAGATGATGATCACATCCCTCATGAGTTTTCTATGTAGTGCTTCATAGTTTGATAAATTGAAATATTGGATTTTTGATAAAGCATTTTATCATATTTCTTCTCTAATGCTTTGTTATTTATTATCTTTCGATATTCATTATATTTATTAATTAATAAATCCTTATTAACCTTCTTTGTTTTTAAGCTTTCAATCAAGCGAAAAAATTCAATAATTTTTACTATTTCACTTACATTAAACATATCATAATCTATTTTATACTCTTGCATTTTTATCACCTATATTATTGTATCACAATTGGATATAGATAAAAACTAATAATTAAATTATTTCACTTTACACAATTTATAGGTATATAAACTAAACGTTTTAAAAATTTCTTCATATAATAAGGTGAACAATTAAAGGAAGGAGGTACAATTATGTACGGAACATATGGAAGTTATGGTTGTGGAACATTCGGAGGAACTGGATACGGATATGGTTATGCTTTAATTCTTGTATTATTTATTCTATTAGTAATTATCGGTTCTGCTGGTTTAGGCCGTTTCTAAGCAATTAATTAAGGGGCTTTCATAGCCCTTTTTAATTGCAATTCATGGGAAAATATGATAAAATAAATTATAATAAGAAAAGAAAAACTGAGGTTATAATTATTATGATTTTATATAAAGATATAATTAAAGAAGACGATCAAAGACTTTATCAAAAATCTAAAGAAGTTGAAATTCCTTTAACTGATGAAGATATTAAATTATTATATGATCTAAATGAATATTTAGAAAATGGTT
>DUVT01000127.1 GCA_012840905.1 Acholeplasmataceae bacterium | reverse complement strand
ATTATTTGTATTTATTACTTCACAATATAATTATATAATATTTAATAGATAATTGAAAGAGAAAAAGCAAACACATTTAATTATTTTTCCTAAAAAAATGAAACTCAAAGAAGAGTTTCATTTTTATTATAGTTTATTCCATTTTGCATATAGAGTTTTTGCTGCATAAGTATCATCAGTAATACTTGTAACTTGTTCACCTAGCAACTCATGATTATCATAGAATCCAACTAGCTCATAACCATCTCTATTCATCTTAGGAAATTTTACATTTTCACCAACTGGATATTTCACTTTGATAATAGATGAGTTTGTAGAATCAGCAAGTTTTTCTTTGATGCCAATTCCACTATAATCACCAGTTATTGGCCATGTTAAGTGGAAACGACTAACGAATAATGAATTTAATTCCCATCTAACTTGTGCTTCTAAGCCAAATTTTCCATCAGCAAATTCAAAATGACGTAATTTTTTTGGATTATCTTTCATTAGACTTCTAAACCAATCGATTAGCCAAATCCATTTATCATAATATTTTGGAGTTGCAAAGAATTTATTTAAATTACCATTAAAACTTTCTTTACAGAACTCAGATACTGGTCCATGTTTTGGTAATCTTTCTACATCTTTTGTTACTTGTTTTCCAACAACCTCTGAGAAGTCATTTAAGAAATCAGTATATAAGTCATCAAATGTTGCATAACCATCATTTGAATGGAAGAATGTATGAGTTGCCCATCTTGCATAATATATATCTACACCATCTACAAGATGTGTTAATACTTCACCTTCAAATTCAGGATTATCATACCAACCAATAAATTCATAGTTATCTCTTTTGGGCTTAGGAATTCTTGCACCTTCTTCAAACTCAGTTGGTGCA
The DNA here is from genome assembly GCA_012840905.1 of Acholeplasmataceae bacterium. Classification (GTDB taxonomy): domain Bacteria; phylum Bacillota_I; class Bacilli_A; order ML615J-28; family CAG-698; genus DUVT01. The sequence goes on along the minus strand of DUVT01000127.1, from coordinate 3,543 downwards.
TGGTATAATCCTGGACAGTTTTGTAACATATTTAAGATTCTAGGATCTTGAACACTTGGTGCTTCAGGACTTTTTCTTAAATCTTCAACTGTTGTATACTTGAAGAATTTTGCAGTATCAACAAGTGATGCCCAAGAGTTTGCGAAAAAGTCTGTTGCGTTAGGTTCAGTACAGTTTTCGATTTCTCTCCAAAGAGCAAAGAAATGGATTAAATGAGGAATAAGATCTAAGAACTTCTTATTGCGATATAAATAACCAATAAAATAGTTCTCTGGTTGATTTTCTACTTTCCCACCAACTTCTTCTTTTAAGAAATATTTCCCAACCATATTACCGATAATATATGGTTCAGAAACAATGAAGTCAGCTAAACTCATTTCCTTTAATTCTGTATCGTAATTAGAGTTGACAAAGTTGTATAACTCTGTATAAAACGCCTCTTTCACTTCGTCTTTTGGGGCCCATATCCCACCGTTTAATACATATTTAATTTCCATAAATATCTCCTCTTTTATTTTACTCTATAATATTATACCATTTTATGTAAAAACTACAAGGAGAATTTTATTCATAAGCAAGATTTAAAATCTCTAATACATCTTTTTCTGTTAGTTTTACAAATCTTCCAATTGGTCCGCTTTCGGTAGCTTTTTTAGCAATTTCTTCAAATCTTAACCTATCTATCTTAACATCTTTTAATTTAGTTTTTAGACCAATTTTTTCAAAGAAGTTTTCAAGTTCTTCGATTCCCTTGTTGATTGTTTTATCCATATCTACTTCAACACTAACACCAAATACTTTATTTGCAAATCTTACAAATCTATCTTTATCATGATTATAAACATACTTCATCCAAGCAGGAAAGACAATTGCAAGACCTGCACCATGTGCAATATCATAAATACCACTTAATTCGTGTTCAATAGCGTGGCTTGCCCAATCTTCTTCTCTTCCTACTCCTAGTAGTCCATTATGTGCCATAGTAGCTTCCCACATAATTTCTGATCTTACATTATAATCATTTGGATTATTAGTTACCATTAAAGCATGTTTTATAATTGAGCGCATTGTTGCTTCACAAAGTTCATCAGTATAATCAACATGTTTAGTGTTTGTAAAATAGCGTTCAAAAACATGTGATAACATATCCGCAATTCCACAAGCAGTTTGGTATTGAGTAAGTGTTAATGTTAATTCAGGATTCATTATTGCAAATTTAGGCCGCATCACTGGGGACCCTACAGCTCTTTTATACCAACCCTCTTCTTTTGTTATAACACTACTTGTACTTGATTCACTTCCTGCAGCAGGGATTGTCAAGATTACTCCTACAGGAATAGTCGCTTCAACTTTAGCTTTTCTTGTAAAGAAATCCCATACATCTCCAGGATATAAAGCACCAATCCCAATAGCTTTAGCACTATCAATTACACTTCCGCCACCAACTGCAAGAATGAAATCAATCTTATTCTCTCTTACTATTTCAATTCCTTCATAAACTAAACTTAGTCTTGGATTTGGAACCACTCCACCAAGTTCAAAAATATTAACTCCAGCAGCTTTTAATGATTTAACTACTCTTGCATGTAAGCCTGTTCTTTTAATACTTCCTCCACCATAGTGAAGTAACACATTACTACCGTATTCTTTAACTAAAGAACCTACATCATTTTCTGTACCTTTTCCGAAGATTATTTTTGTTTGGTTTTCATATTTAAAATTTTCCATCATTATATCCTTTCAATTTAAAATTGATTCTTTATTATTATCTCATAACATCTATTTTTCTATTCCATATGAGTTTTGACACTTGATATTTTTATCTTCAAAGTTAGTACATCCATAGAAATACTTCTTTTCATTTCTATTGTATCTAACTATCATATATCCATCACATTCATCACAATAATGAATTCCACGTTTGTCACAATTCATATCATTAGTAACAAAACCACATAGTTCGGGTTCATTCATACAAACATAAATTTTAAACCCGAAGTTAGAATCTATTCTTGCTTGAACTGGATAACCACATTCAGGACATATTAATCTAGTTTTTCTTATTTCTTTTGGATTTTCATCAATATTACCAACTAATGTAATTGTTTCATAATTTTTCAGTAATTCTAAAACAAACTTAGATGGCCTATCTTCAGGCGTTATAATAAAAACTCTATTTTTAGTCCTAGTTAAGGCAACATAAAATAATCTTCTCTCTTCTGCGAATACCATTTCTTCTTCTTTTGGTCTTACAAGTTTTAAAATTGGATCATCTTCAATCTGCGCAGGAAAGCCATAAATAGAATTTTCTGCATTTATAATTATTACATCATCAAACCCAAGCCCTTTAGATGAATGAGCTGTAAGAAAAGTTAAGTTTGCAGCAGGAAATTCTTTTGATTTTATTCTTCGTGTTTTATAATCAAATTCAAAGTAATTCGTTCTGCCTAATTTTTCACCATCAAATCCATATCTACCAATTAATAATATTTGATGTTTTGAAGGATCTTTTTTGTTTTTTAAAATTCTACCAATAGTATCACTAACTTTACTTGCCATTTCATTCATCTTTTTATCTGATGAATTATATGTATATATTACAACTGGTTGTTTTATAGTTTTAATTGATTTTAATTCTTTTTTTATTTGAGTTGAATTTTTTTGAATAAAATCACCAGCAATATCTATAACTTCTTGGGCATTACGATAAGTTCTAGTGATTTTTAATTCCTTACCATAACCAAATACTTTTACAAACTCAGTAAATAATGTTATTTCACTTCCTGCAAATGAGAATATAGATTGCCAGTCATCACCAACTGCAACTACTTTTGCTCCTGTTAAATCAGAAATTGCTTTTGCAAGATTAAATCTTTGTCTTGATATATCTTGATATTCATCTACAATTATATATTTAAAACTATATCGTAAATTTTCTTTGTTTGTTAAGATATTTGCTGCATCATTGATCATATCTTCAAAATCTATCGCATTATGCTTCTTTAAATAATTTTGATAATACAAGTATAACCTTTCCATTACATCTAGAAAAAGTAATGTTCTTGGGCTCTTTGTTTTAGTTCTAAGTACTCCAAAGTCTTTCTCAGTATAGCCTTTAGTTTTAAATAAGCCTAAAAATTTTAAAGCTAAAAACGAAAACTTATAGAAATACTTATCTTTATCTTGGCTTATGATTTTATTAAAGACTTCTTTATCATCTCTTTTTTCTAGTTTAATACCATGTTTAATTAATTCTTCTTCTAAATGTGTAAGTAAGTCCCTACCATCATTATAACTTGAATAAGTACAAATTAATGTGGTTTGATACTTATGATGCAAATTCTTTTTATCTATAATTTGTTTGATATATTTTTTTAAATCTGCATTACTATAAAGACTATTTCTTTTATCTTCAGTTATACCAAAGTGTTCTATGTAAATTACTTTTCCGTCTTGTTTAATTACAAAGTCAGGAGTATATCTTCTATTCATTCCAGGGATTTTATATTTATAAGGTTCTTCATAAATATAATCAACCTTATT
>DUVT01000015.1 GCA_012840905.1 Acholeplasmataceae bacterium | reverse complement strand
TAATTTCATTTCTTTTTTTGTTTATTGAGTTTATCATATAATTATAGTATAATTATAAAATGAGGTAAATCATGGATAAGGTAGTAATTAATTTTTTTGAAAATAACAACTTAAAATTGAAAAATAAAACCTTAGTAATTGCTGTTTCAACTGGCATAGATTCAATGACGCTTCTCTATACCTTTTTAAAGTTAAAAAAAGATTATAATTTAAGGTTAGAAGTTGCTCATGTAAACCATATGGTGAGAAAAGAATCTAGAGAAGAAGAAGCATTTTTAAGTAATTATTGCCTAGAGAATAATCTAGGGTTTCACGTTATGCACTTAGATTCTAGTAATGAAGAAAACTTTCAAAGCTATGCTAGAGAAAAAAGATATCAATTTTTCTTCGATATAGTAAGTAAGGTTAATGCAGATTATTTAGTACTTGCGCATCATGCTGTAGATAATGTTGAAACGATTATGATGAGGATTCTTAGAGGCAGTGGCTTACAAGGTTATGCAGGAATTAAGGAAGTTATTAAGAATAATAATTTTTATATAATCAGACCTTTTATTAATGTTTTAAAAACTGAAATTAAAAATTATGCAAAACAAGAAAATATTAAATTTTTTGAAGATAGTTCAAATCAATCCACGGTTTATACAAGAAACAGGATAAGAAAAGAATTAATTCCAATAATATTTAAAGAAGAAGAAAATGCACATCTAAAGTTTAAAGAATTTTCTGATACTTTATTTGCTGCATCAATTATAGTTGATGAAAAAGTAAAAGAGATTATTCAATCTTTTGAAATTGGGGAAAACTATGTTCAGTTTAAAGCGAATTACTTTTTAAACTTAACAACATATTTACAAGAAGAAGTGTTATTTAGAGTTTTAAAAAAGTACGAGTTAAGTAAGAAAAATATCTTAGAAATTATAAAAATTATTTCCTCTAAAAAGAAAAACTTAAAAGTACACTTTTTAGATCAACTGACGATTGTAAAAGAGTATGATGATGTGAAGATATTTTTTTATAACTTGGAAACACCAGAAGTTTATATTATAATTGATGAAGTAAAGCCGTATTTTTTAAATGACACTATTGAAATAATTGTCTCAAAAATGGATAGTAATTTTATTCCAAGCGGGGATGAATTGTGGTATAATAGTAATATGTTACCTGTAGTAATCCGTTCTCGTAGGACAGGTAACAAAATTTTACTCGAAAGCGGCTATAAAAAAGTAAAAGATTTACTTATCGACTTAAAAATTGGTATTTTAGATAGAGAAAAAATCTTAATAATGGAAAAGGATAAGGAAATACTTGCTGTTATAGGGATAAGAAAGAGTGTTAAATTAAAACAAATTGAAAATAATGATATTTTAATAAGAGTGAGGTCAAATAACAATGGATAGTTTTGTTGAAGAAGTATTACTTAGTCATGAACAAATCGTTGAAATCTGCAAGAGATTAGGAAAACAACTTACTGAAGACTACAAAGACAAGAACCCTATATTTATAGGTTTACTAAAAG
>DUVT01000126.1 GCA_012840905.1 Acholeplasmataceae bacterium | reverse complement strand
CTTTCATTTTCTTGATAAATGGTATTCTAGCAGCCTCGTCAAAACGATGCATTACATAAAAATAACCATTTTTAGCTAAATGGATTGCAAGATTTTCATCAATAACAGTTTCCATATTAGCTAAAAATGGTTATTTTTATGTAATGCATCGTTTTGACGAGGCTGCTAGAATACCATTTATCAAGAAAATGAAAGAGTTAAATCTTTATGCATCAATTAGTGTTGGTGTTAAAGATAATGAATATAATTTTATTTTAGAATTAAAAGATCATAATTTAGTACCAGATTATATTACAATCGATATTGCTCATGGACATGCTGAATCTGTGATCAATATGATTAAACACATCAAAAAACATCTACCAAATACATTTGTAATTGCTGGAAATGTAGGAACACCAGAGGCTGTAATAGACTTAGAAAATGCAGGTGCTGATGCTACTAAAGTAGGTATTGGTCCAGGAAAGGTTTGTATTACAAAACTAAAGACTGGTTTTGGAACTGGTGGTTGGCAATTAGCTGCATTAGAAAGATGTAGTCAAGTTGCTAATAAACCATTAATTGCTGATGGTGGAATTAGACATCATGGTGATATTGCAAAGTCAATTCGCTTTGGCGCTACGATGGTTATGATTGGTTCTTTATTTGCAGGTCATGAAGAATCTCCAGGAGGCATTGTTTTTGAAGATGGCAAGAAATATAAAGAGTACTATGGAAGTGCATCAGAATATCAAAAGAAATCATTTGAAAATATTGAAGGTAAGAAAATATTAATACCTTATAAGGGAAGTATTGATAATACATTAATAGAAATGCAACAAGACCTTCAATCTTCAATTTCATATGCTGGTGGAAAAGATATTTCTGCAATTAGAGAAGTTGATTATGTAATAATTAAGAACTCAATATTCAATGGTGATTTTTAATAAATTTAGAAAGTGAAGTATTTATCTTACTTCACTTTTTTTAATTAAACAGTTAATTTAGTTTTTGTTGCTTGTAAATATTTAATTTGCTATAATAAAAGCAAGTGGAGGGTATTATGGATTTACAAACTTTAATGGGTTTTGTACCAATTCCTAACATTTTAGAATCGAAAAAAGTTTTATTTATAGGTCCACACCCAGATGATATTGAAATTGGTTGTGGAGGCTTAGTTAGTGAACTTGTAGATTTAGGAATTAGGGTTAGATTCTTAATTGTAACAGATGGCGGTGCTGGTTCGTTAGAACTAGATAATATTGAAAAATTAGTTCAAACAAGAAAAGAAGAAAGTCAAAAAGCAGGGGAGTTTTTAGGAGTTGAATCAGTTGAAGTTTTAGATTTTCCTGATGGGGGAAGATATGATGTCGATGATATGGCTGTAGAAATTGCAAAACGCATCATTGATTTTCATCCGGATACAGTTTTATGTCCTGATCCATTACTTGAAACGGAAACTCATCCAGATCACTTCAATGCAGCTAATGCAACTCAAAAAGCATTATTAATTTCAAAGTTTCCAGTTGCTGCTTTAAGACATGGTTTAGAATTAGATAAAAATACTAAAATGGCAAGGGGGATGAATTTAGTCTATTATTTTACAAGTAGACCAAATACAATTGTTCCAATTTCTCAAGAAAATTTTGAGAAGAAATTCGAAGCTATCTTACTTCACAAAAGTCAAATGAGTCCTAGTTTCTTTGAAAGTATGAAGATGTATTTATATTTCAAAGCAACAACTCTTGGTCAAGAAGTAGGGAGTAAGTATGCTGAGGGCTATTTTGCAATGGCGCCAGTCCATCAACATTGTTTTTTAGAAAAAATATGAAAGTGAAAGAAGAATATGAAGTTAAATGTTAAGAAGACGATTTACGTAGGAATTGCATTTTTAATTATTAGTTTATTTTGGCAAGTATATGATAATATAATTGCTAAAATGTTAATAAATACGTTCGGATTAAATCAGTTTTGGTCAGGGATCGTAATGGCCCTCGATAATGTGCTAGCATTGTTTTTGTTACCTATATTTGGTATGTTAAGTGATAAGACGAAAACTAAATTTGGTAGAAGAACTCCATATATCTTCTTTGGAGTAATAGTAAGTGCAATTCTCTTTTTAGGGGTTGCAGTAGTGGATTCAATGCAATTAAAGAAAATTGAAGAAGAAAATATTCCAATTGTTGTTGCTGCAACAGAAATCATAGACGGCGAAGAAGTAGAAGGGTACTTATTTGATTATGATGGAGCAACACAAAAATTCTTTGAATCAAAAGAAGAAGCTGAAAGAGCAAGAGCTGATGTAGTATTTGAAGTAACTAAAAATCACTCAACAAATTTAGTTCTATTTATTGTAATCTTATTCTTTGTCTTAATTGCGATGTCAATTTATAGAACACCAGCAGTATCTTTAATGCCTGATGTCACCCCGAAACCGCTTAGAAGTAAAGCCAACGCAATTATTAACTTAATGGGGGCATTAGGTGGAATTGTAGCTTTAGGTGTTATGACATTTCTTGCAAAAGACTTTCAAAGTTATGTATTACTCTTTGCAATAATTTCAGGTTTAATGCTTGTTTTACTAATACTATTTATGAATCGAGTAAATGAACGTAAATTAGTAAAAGAGTTAGAAGAAGAAATATCACACTATGATGAAGATGAAATTGAAACAGATGCAGCTAGTGGTGATAAATTAACTAAAGAAGTTAGACTTAGTTTCTTACTAATTTTAGCTTCAATAGTATTTTGGTTTATGGGCTATAACGCAGCAACTACAAAGTTTAGTGTTTATGCACAAAATGTATTAGATATGGGCTTTACATTACCATTAATGGTATCGTATGCAACAGCAATAGTTTGCTTTGTTCCGATAGGGATAATTGCAAGTAAAATTGGAAGAAGAAAAACAAT
>DUVT01000125.1 GCA_012840905.1 Acholeplasmataceae bacterium | reverse complement strand
GAAGTGGATAATGTTTAAACATATTTTCCATTAATCCTAGTTGTAAATTATCAGAAGGATTATCTAAATACATTTTTAATTCTTGATCGATAATTCCTTGTTCTCTTAAAACAGATTCTTCAGTAAAATATGGTGTTTGAACAAAATCAAGTAATAAATTTAGTCCTTCTACAATATTCTTTGTTCCACTAAATAAATAAGCTGTCATATTGTAACTAGTTGCTGCATTAGAATCTAATCCTAACTCTGCAAATAGTTCAGTTGCATCTTTCCCATCAGGCATATCAAACATTTTATGTTCAAGAAAATGAGCAATTCCTAATGGAAATTCAACATATTCTTTCTCGCCATAAGGAATAAACTTATTCATTAGAGCACCATAGTGAGTTGCAAATACCGCAAAAGTTTTATTAAAACCTGGTTTTGGAATTATTACTACTTGTAAGCCGTTATCTAAATGTTTAATGTATTTTGTTTCATTTAATAAAGGATAATGTTTAACCTTCATAATTATCACCTGCTAATAAAAAGATTGTATCTAGTGTAATACCTTTTGCAACCTCTACTATTTGTTCTTCTGTTACATTTGTTATTTTTTCTAAGAGTGACTCTAATGTTTCAGCTTGATTATAGATTTTGTTTCTAAAATAGAAGTTAATAATTCCGTTAGGACTATCTTCAATTTCAATTAGCTCATTTATCAAACTATCTTTTGCAAGTCGCATATTATCTAAATTAAGTTTGCCATTTTGGTAATTAACTAATTCTTTTTCAACCAATTCTTTAGTTAATTTATAATTGTTTGAATCAATTCCTGCACTTACAAATAATAGTTTTAGATCGGGAATCATTTGGGAAACTATAGTATATGCAAGTGAATTTTCTTCTCTTACTACTCTAATTAAGTCTGATTGGAATGTTCCCCCAAACATTGCATTAAATACAAGTAGGGCTGGATATAGTGGGTCAATACTATTTGTTTTAGTACGGAAGCCCATCATTAATTTTGCTTGGTTAAGATTTTGCTTTTCTACATACTCTTTTACTTCAACAATTTCCTTATCCTCATTCGAAACGACTTCATAAGTAGCAGCTTCATTATTAAAGTCTCCTAAAATTTTTAAATATTCTTGCATTTCCTCTGTATCAAAATCACCAATGACATTAATATATGCTCTTTCTTTTGTAATTAAATCTTGATAAGTTTCGTATAATGAAAATTCATCTATCTTTTCTAAATCTTCTAAATTACCTAAAACACTAACTGAAATTATTTCATCTTTGCCCATATGATTAAGTAGTTGTCTTAGGGCATAACGATTTTTGTTATTATAAACATTTTTAATATTTTGAGCTAGTATACTTTTTTGTTCATAAAATAACTTTTTTTCAAAACCACCATTTATAATATTTTGATTATAAATAATCTCTTTTAATAAACTAATTGCTTCTATATGTAAATTTATATCACTTTTAATATATTTAGGATTTACATAATTTAGGCTAAATGTTGTCATATTAGTTTTATATGTTGGGTAAGTTGAAACCCCAACACTCATATCATATAAATCATGCAATTTATTATATAATGCTTTTTTACTAGGATATTTCTTAGTAGATAAAGGAAGAATTCGTGAAAGCAATGATCTTTTGGTAGCATTATCTTTATTAAAATGTCCTAAAAATACTACCTGAATATTTATAGTTTTAAATTTATCAGTTTGAATAAAAGTTGTTTCTACATTATTAGTAACTAAATTTGTGATTTGCATAAAATTTCCTCCAATCATTATTATATCAAACAATTAAATTGCTATTCACAAATTGACTTTGTAAAGAAAAATTTAAAAGGAGTATTAACTCCTTTTAAGCATTTTCTAACTCTTGCTTAACATAGTTAGGTAAAGCAAAAGCTGCTTTATGAACTTCTAAATTGTAATATTTAGTCTTTATCTTAAACTTTGTTTGTACATCTTCTTTTACATCTTTAATTGGATGTAGTCCCTTTGATGCAAAACCAAACAACCAATGTCCACTTGCATATGATGGAATAAATGCTTGATAAACTGTTGCAAACTCAAAAATATTTTTTAACTTTTTATGAGCTCGCTTCATCTCATATTTTGTATCATCAAAATATGGACTTTCATGTTGATTAACTAAGATTCCATTTTCTGTAAGTATGTTATAACAGTTTTGGTAAAATTCTGTAGTAAACAATCCTTCTCCTGGACCAATTGGATCTGTAGAGTCTACAACAATTAAATCATATTTTTCTTCTGTTCCTTTTACAAACTTACTACCATCTTCAAAATATAAATTTACTCGTTTATCTGTGAGTTTATTTGCAGTTAATGGTAGAAGTTTTTGACACATTTTTACTACTTCTTCATCTATTTCTACCATATCAATTTTTTCAACACTTGGATATCTTGTTAACTCTCTAACACTTCCACCATCACCACCACCAATGACTAATACATTCTTTATTAACGGGTTAACTGAAAGTGGTACATGAATCATCATTTCATGGTAAATAAATTCATCTTTTTCCGTTACCATTAAATAATCATCTAAAGTGAAAAATCTACCAAATTCATATGAGTCATAGAAATCGATCTTTTGATATTTCGACCTACTACTATATAAATGTTCTTTAATCTTAATTGAAAACTTTACATTATTTGTCCAGTCTTCAGTAAACCATTTACTCATCTTCTTCACCTACTTTAGTTTTGGAATATTGGTTCCATAAAAAATCTCAACCATTTCTTTATTGATTAGTTCTT
>DUVT01000014.1 GCA_012840905.1 Acholeplasmataceae bacterium | reverse complement strand
TACACATAATATGATAAAATAGTAATATATAATTATTAAAAATAGTAGAAAAAGAGGAAATGTAGATGAATACAATTAGTAGGAATAATAAAACAAGTAAGCTTAATTTTAAATTAATGGCCGCATACTTTATGGAATCAGGTGAAAGTGTTAGAGTAGAAGTTAATGATTTCTTTGGTAACTTTGATTATGATCAAAATTATAAAAAACCAAATAAAGAATTGTTTGTTACTGGTCCAATTTTTTTAAATGATGTATGTATTAATGATACGTTTAAAATTACAATTCAAAAAATTGAAAATAATAATAAAGGCATTACTAGTTCAGGTGAAGTTGTAGATGTAAAAGATGTTAGTAAGCTTTCATTAGGATTTATTGGAGTTCCTAATAAGAAACAAAATGTAGTAAGTACTGAAATAGGTAGTCATGGTGGAAATTTGGAATTTATTGAAATTAAGGAAAATGCAACTATCTATCTACCTATTTATTCTGATGGTGGTTATTTATTTGTCGGGAATTTGTTTACTCATCAAGAAAATAAAAAGATTTATCTTTCAGGAACAGTTCAACTTAAAGTTCAAGCTGTTAAAAACTTTAAGATTAAAGCTCCGATTGTTGTTAATCAAGATAAAATTCATTTCCTTTATACAAACAAATCAGAGGAAAGAGCTAAAATAGAACTTGAAAAAATAATTACAAAACATTTAACAACCTTCGAAGATTTAAAAAAAGAATATGTGTTGAAATTAATTCAGGATAAGATTGAATTAGTAAATGATATAGAAAGTAATAAATTATATAAACTTACTTTAGATTATAATTTATTTACTCATAAATACTTATAAAAAAGGTATGACCAGAACTATTTATTAGTTCTATTGTCATACCTTTATTTTATTTATTAAATCTGGTTTATCTATTCTTGAACTATTTACTTCACAACTAACTTCATAAAATGTCATCTTATTATCATCATATGGTATAAGTAATGATTTCAATAGGTTTGGATCTCTATTTGTAGGATCAAGCCATAATGGGATTTTGTCATGATCTAGTATTACAGGCATTCTATCGTGAATGTTAGCCATTAGATCATTAGCTTTTGTTGTTACAATTGAAAATGTATGAATTTTTGTATCATTAATTATGGCAGTATTCCAAATACCTGCCAAGGCAAAGATTTTTTCATCTTTCATTAGAATACGAAGTGGAGTTTTCTTTGTACCTTTCTTTTTCCATTCATAAAAACTATCAACAGGAATTATACACCTTTTCGTTAAGAATGCCTTTTTAAAGGTTGGTTTTTCATCGATTGTTTCAGCACGTGAATTGATAGAGAAAAATTTCATATCTTTCGCATATTCTGGAACAAACCCCCACTTTAAAAAGCCAGCTCGATAGTTATATCCATCACTTATGATTGATAAGATGTTTTGAGTTGGAGATGCATTATATCTTGGTGTGTAATCATCGATATTAAAGTTAGTAATTGAAAAATAATTTCTTAAGTAATCATCCATTTCAGCTTTTGTTGCTGTAATTGTAAATCTGCCGCACATAATATCACCATATTTATTATACCACAGTTTACTTCCATTTAATAAAGATAGGCAAAAATAACTTTTAGTGCATATATTAAAACTAAAAGAGAGTGAGTATGATGAAAGTAAAAGTTCTTAAATTTGGTGGTTCAAGTGTAGAAACTTTAGAAAAGATGCAATTTGTTGCAAATAAAATAATTGCTTTTAAAAATAATGGAAATGAGAAACTAGTAGTAGTAGTTAGTGCAATAGGTAAGACTACTCAAAACTTATATGATAATGCATTAAAGTTAGCTAAACATCCCAGTCCAAGAGAGTTAGATTTGCTTCTTTCTACTGGTGAGGTTGTTGCAATAAGTTATTTAGGAATTATCTTAAAAGAATTAGGTATTGATACAATTTCTTTAACAGGCAAGGATGCTAATATATTTACTACAGGATGTTTTCAAAATAGTAAAATTATAAATATTGATACAAGCATTATTAATGAATATTTAAACGAAGGAAAAATTGTCATAGTTGCAGGATATCAAGGTGTTAATGAAAAAGGAGATGTTACTACATTAGGCAGAGAAGGTTCAGATGCAACAACTGTTAACTTAGCACATTATCTAGATGGAGAATGTATAATATTTACGGATGTAGAAGGGGTATATGAAGTTGATCCAAGAATAATTTGTAATTCAAAAATTCATCATAATCTTAGTTATAATGACCTCCTAATGCTTTCTAAGCATGGTGCTAAAGTAATAGCAAGAAGTGCTATTGAGTTTGCACTTGATAAAAATATTCCATTAGTTATCAAGTCAACTTTTAAAGATGGTTTAGGTACTATAATTAATAATTACAATAATAAAGATTTTGTTGGGATAACTTATCAAAATCTTATCAAATTAATTAAAAATAATCTAAGTAATGAAGAAATACATGATCTAGTTAATAAAGGAATAATTATAGAGAAAATGAAAGATTATGCATCAATATATTCGAATGAATTTAGCGTTGATGATTTTTCTAGTTGTGATGAGTTTAAAAGTTATGATCTTTTAAGGTTATCCATTATTGGAAATGCTCTTAATAATCCTAATATTAGAACTAAAATTTTAAAGTACTTAGAAGATTTAAATTTATCTGTTGTTTATTCTTGGCATAAAGAAAGTATTTTTTCAATATTTATTAATGAAAGTATTTTTCTAAAAACTATAAATTACTTATATTATTATGTAAAGGATGAAGTAAATTGTGAGAGAGATTAAATTAGGAATAGTTGGTGCGAGTGGTTTAGTTGGAAAGTCAATGTTAGAGGTATTAGAAAATAGTGATTTAAGTATTAGTAATTTATATTTATTTACATCAAAAAGATCAAGCGGTGAGGTGTTTCATTTTAGAAATAGTTTTTATAAGTTTGAAACGTTAAATGAAGCTTCATTTAATAGAGAGATTGATTATTGTTTATTTGCAACTCCAAGTGAGATAAGTAAATTATATGTTCCTGCGGCAATAAAAAAAGGAATTAAAGTAATCGATAATTCAAGTTATTTTAGAAAGACTAATCCTTTAATTGCTTATGGAGTCAATGATGATGAAATCACTAATGTAGATTTTTTAATTACAAATCCCAATTGTTGTACAATCCAGTCAACTTTAGCACTTGCACCTATAAACAAACTTTTTAAACTTAAAAAAGTTTTTTATACAACTTTTCAAGCTACCTCAGGTTCTGGTATAAAAGGGATTTTAGATTTAAGTAGTGGTAG
>DUVT01000124.1 GCA_012840905.1 Acholeplasmataceae bacterium | reverse complement strand
TCTATAAATGCCACCATTATTATTTTAATTAGACAACTTTTCCAGGATTCAAAATATTGTTTGGATCAAATACGGATTTGATTCCACGCATTATTTCAATTTGAGCAGCCCCTAAATTTGAAGCCATATATTTTTTCTTTGCATAGCCAATTCCATGCTCACCTGATACTAAACCACCAACTTCGTTAGCCTTTTTATACATTTCGTCAAAGATTAATTCTAGATTTTTTTCAAATTCTTCTACACTTAAATCATCTCTACAAATATAAATATGTAAGTTTCCATCTCCAGCATGACCAAAGCTTGGAATGCGCATATTATATTTATCTGCTAACTCATAAGTAAACTTAATATATTCAGCAACCTTTGAACGCGGAACAACAACATCACATTCATCCATTTGGGTTGTAGATGCTTTTATTGCTTCTAAGAATGCACCTCTTGCGGACCAAACAGATTCTTTTCTTTCATCTGTATCAACAATTAATACATCGATTGCACCTAACTCATTTAAACATAAATCAGCTACTGCTTGATATTTAGATTTTAACTCTTCATCAGTCATTCCATCAAAAGTTAATAGAATATAAGCAATATTTTTAGTATCCGGGAATTTCTTACCTAAAAACTCTTCCGCAAATGTAATTGTTTCTTTTCCAAAGAACTCAACTGCAGTTGGTTCAGCTTTGCTCTTTAAGATTTCAGGAACTTTTTCAATTCCTGATTCTAAAGAATCAAACGGAACAAGCAAACTGATTGTTTTTGCTGGTTTTGGAATAAGTTTTAAATAAGCCTTTGTAATTATTGCAAGTGTACCTTCACTACCAATAATTAAATTTTTCAAACTATATCCTGTTGTATCTTTTACTACATTTCTTCCAAAACGAGTAATTTCACCATTTGGCAATACTACTTCAAGTGATAAAACCCAATCTCTTGTAACACCATATTTTACAGCACGCATTCCACCTGCATTTGTAGAGATGTTACCACCAATTGTTGCAGACTTTTCACCTGGGTCTGGTGCATAGAAATAACCTTTTGGTTCTACGTATTCATAGATATCCATTAATAATACACCAGGTTCTACTTCTAAAACCATATTCTCTTCATCAAGAGATAAGATTTTATTCATCATAGTCATATCTAAAATGATTCCACCATGAACTGGAACACAAGCACCAACTAAACCAGTACCGCTTCCTCTAACAGTTACAGGAATTATTTTATCATTTGCATATTTCATTATTTTCGCTATTTCTTCAGCACTCAATACTTTTACAACAACCTCAGGCATGTTTGTAACAGTACCAAGTTCATCTTTAGCATAGTCTTTGCTAATTGCCTCTCCAGAAATAACTCTATCTTTAGAAACTACTGATTCTAAAAATTCTATATCTAACTGATCAATTTTCTTATACATAATCAAACACCTAATTTAATCCTTTCAGAACTTTAATATCTTCAATTAATTTAGGTAAAATCTCAAATACATCACCGACTAATCCATAGTGAGATACATCAAAGATTGGTGCCTTTTTATCTGTGTTAATTGAGAAGACAAGTTCACTACCTGTCATTCCTGCAGTATATTGTACTGCACCACTAATACCTAAATTAATTAACACTTTTGGCGCAACAGTTCTACCACTTAAACCAATTTGCTTTTTCGGATCTGCAAGTCCCATTTCGATTAATGGTCTTGTAACCGCAACTTGACCGCCTAATAAATCAGCTAATTCTTCAGCCATTTGTAGGCTTTCTTTAGTATTAAATGGTCTACCACAAGCAACTATTACATCAGCTTCACTAATATCTACTTCTTTTGGTTTTTCATTTATTTCAACCAATCGCAATTTAGATTCAAAGCTAAGTTTACTTGTATCCATTTTTACTATTTCTCCATGTGGAGTAACCTTTTCTGGCATTTTAAAGATCTTATATCTTACCGTTGCCATTTGTGGTCTTGTATTAGGACAAACTATTCCAGCCATAATGTTTCCGCCAAAAGCAGGACGGTTTTGAATTAAATCAGTATTTTCCTTCATTTCTAAGATCGTACAATCAGCAGTTAGACCTGTTTTAAATCTTGCCGCAACTCTAGGTGCAAAACTTCTGCCAATTGAAGTTCCACCATATAGGATAACTGATGGTTTAACTTTATTTATAAAGTCTTCCATCATATTAGTATAGATTTGTACATTAAAATGTTTTAATCTACTATCTTCATATGCATAAACTTTATCAACGCCATATGCTAATAATTCATCACCAAATTTACTTACATCATCAGTAAAGATTACTGCATAGATTGGGTGATTTACAACACTTGCAAGTTCTTTAGCTTTACCAATAAGTTCTAAAGATACCGGATGAATTTTTCCTTGGTAGTGTTCAATGAACACTCCTACACCAACCCATTTACTCTTATCGATTTCTACAACTTGATCTTGTTCAAGACTAAAGATTGTCGGTTCTTTTCTTACACAAATTTTACAAATTCTACAATTACTATTTATACTAACTTTTTCGCCATCCCATTCAATCGCATTAAATGGACATATACTAGGTGCTTTTTCACCTTTTTCTTTTGTAATATTACGATTATCTACTACTATTCTAGCCATATCTTCTTCTCCTATATTACCTTTAATTCTTGCATTTTATCAAATAATTTAGTCGCAAGGTTCTCGTTATCATCTTCCCAAATCTCTTTATCAGTATTTTTTTGAGGCGGGAACATTCTTTCAACTTGAGTTGGAGAACCTTTAAGTCCATAATGCGATTCATCTTGGTCTTCAAAATCTTTTAAAGTTAATATAGTAATTTGTTCTTTTGTAATTTTTCTTCCGCGTTTATATGATGGAAGTCTAGGTGTGAAGATTCCTTTTTCAACTGTTAATAGGCAAGGATAATCAATTTCCCAAACTTCCGTAGTATTATCCATACTTATAGATACTACTACTGATTTTTCTTTAATTTCTACGATTTTATCAACATAAGCAATATGTGGAATTCCTAAGTTTTCCGCAATCTCAGGTCCAACTTGGGCAGTATCACCATCAGTAGTTTGTTTACCGCAGATTATTAAATCAAACTCACCTTGTTTTTTAATTCCAGATGCAATTGTATATGCTGTTGCAACAACATCAGCACCTGCAAATTTTCTGTCAGTTAGTAATACTCCATGATCACAACCCATCCATAGTGATTCTTCTAATACTTGGGTAGCTGACGGAGGACCCATAGTTATTGTAGTAATTTTACCCCCTGTTTCTTCCTTAAATCTTAGTGCTGTTTCTAGTCCATAAAGATCGTATGGATTCATCTTCGTGTTACTACCATCACGAATAAGATTTCCTGTTTCTGGATCGATCTCTACATTTGAACTAGCTGGCACTTGTTTGATACAACAAACAATATTCATTTCAATCATCAACCTCTCACAAATTCATAAGACATATTTAGTAATTTATTTTTTTCTTCACGCAAATCAAAACCATGACCTGCTGTGTCTATAATATGGAGGCTAGCGTGTTTAAATCTTTCTAAATATTCATAAGAAAATTGATAGTTAACCGCAAGATCAAGTTTTCCATGAATAATTAAAACAGGTTTTTCAAATTTTTCAATTCCAGCTAATACATCATATTTATTTAATGATTCATACATTGCAAGGGATATAGGATAATTTCCAGAGTCCGCATCACCATTTGGAAGTTTCCTTGCATTTTCATAACGAGTTTTAATAATCTCAGTAATATTCCTTGCAGGTGCCCAAAGTACTAATTTACTTATATCAGTCCTTCTTGCACTAACATAAGCTGCAATTGCGCCTCCCATACTATAGCCTAGAAGAATTATTTCCTTAATTCCTTCTAGGGCTTTTCCATAGTTAATTATTAAGTTTGCTTCGCTAATTAATGTATCGAAAGTAAACTCATTAAAATTACCATCACTTTCGCCATTACCACTGAAATCTAATCTTAAACTAGCAATTTGATTTCTTTCTAGTAGTCTTGAGAAGTCGCGGAAATGGCCTCCATGTTCTGTTTTGTTACCTGTAAAACCGTGAAACATAATCACTAGTTTCCCATTACAGTCACTTGGTAAATGTAAATATCCCCTTAATGTTTTCCCCTCTTCATTTTGTAACTCAACGTGTTTTATCACTTTCTACTTCACCAATTTTAGAGCATTTCTTAAATGCCCCTTAGTTTCAGCAAGTAATCTATTCACTTCATTTACATCATCGATTTCACCCATAATTGCAAGAAATGCTGGTTTAACACCACCAAACTTATCAATTTTAGCTTGGGCTTCTTCTTCACTAACTCCTGTTATTTGTACAACTATACTTCTTGCACGGCTAACTAATTTTTCATTCGTTGCTTGAACATCAATCATTAAGTTTGAATAAACTTTACCCATCTTGATCATTGAAGTTGTAGAGATCATATTAGTAACCATTTTTTGTGCAGTTCCTGATTTCATTCTTGTAGATCCAGTTAATGCTTCACTACCAGTAACAGCCTCAACTGGGAAATCTACAGCTGCAGCAAGTGGTGAATTTGGTGCAGTTGTAATACAACCTGTAGCAGCACCAATTGATTTTGCATACTCTACTCCTGCAAGTACATATGGTGTTCTTCCACTAGCAGCTATACCTACAACAACATCTTTACTAGTTAAGTTAATACGCTTTAAATCTTCTACAGCCATTTCACGTGAATCTTCAGCACCTTCAACTGCAGATATAAAGGCATTTTCGCCACCAGCCATTAAACATTGAACCATTTCATCACTTACCCCGAATGTTGGTCTACATTCAACAGCATCAATAATTCCAATTCTTCCGCTAGTTCCAGCACCCATGTAGATTAATCTGCCATCTTCATAAAATGCTTCTACAATTCTATCTACTAATTTAGAGATATTCGGGATTGCTTTTTCAACTGAATAAGCAACTGTTTTATCTTCATCGTTAATTTTCTTTAAAATTTCTTCCGTTGATAAAACATCTATATCCATTGTATTGGGGTTTCTTTGTTCAGTCCCTATCTTTTTTAGATCAACTTTCATTTTTTCCTCCTTGGGTGTAATTTTGCCTAAAATGACGCCTCTTTTCGCTCCTGTTGCACTTTTTACATTACCCCACCTATTATTCAAAGTAAGATAACCAAGCACTACAAACGCAATGGCTTCCTTTGCATCACTTGGAATTCCATACTCATCACCAGTAATAACTTCCGAGTTTAGTTCTTCTTTTAGTCGCTTTAAAATGTACTTATTATGACTTCCGCCACCATTTACAATTACTAAATCAATTGCCTCTAAATACTTTTTATAATTATATAATATCGACTGAACTGTAAATTCAGTAATAGTTGTAATGATATCTTCTTTTTTTCTAGTCAAAAAGTTAAATTTATAAGCCAATTCTTCCATAAACTCTTTAGTATATTGTTCTCTACCAGTTGACTTAGGTGGCTTCCTTTTTACAAACTCATCTTCCATTAAATACTCTAAGACTTCTTCTATTACTGTACCACTTAAAGCAATTTTTCCACCATCATCATAAGGTTTTAAGAAATACTTATTTGTAAAGTAATCAATCATTACATTTCCTGGTCCGGTATCAAATGCAATTACATCATCGATACTAGTATTTTTCGGAATATATGTTAGGTTTCCAATTCCACCAAGATTTTGAAGGACTATTGATTTTTCTTGACTTCTATATATCATATATTCACTCATCGGAACAAGTGGTGCACCTTCACCACCAGCAACGATATCCATAACTCTAAAATCAGAAACTACTTGGATATTTGTATGATATGTAATTACACTAGCTTCTCCAATTTGTAATGTTGATGGAATATTTCCTCCTAACCCCTTTGGATTATGGAAAATAGTTTGTCCATGACTTGCAACAAAACTAATATCAGAATAGTTATAATTTGTACCATCAAGTAATTCATTAATGGCATCTAAGAACTTATAACCAAGTTCAAAATTCAAACTGCATATTTCACTTAATTTTGCACTACTATCATGAAGGTTTCTCATAATTTTTGCTTTAAACTCAGCGCTATATGGATGAGTGATAAATTTAAGTAATTCAAACTGCTCATTTTCGATTTTTACTAAAGCAGCATCAACCCCATCGAGTGAAGTGCCACTCATTAAGCCAATTGCTATCATATTTTACCCTTTCTTAGCGCCATATAAAAGGCGCCAAATACAGGATCTTGGTCCCCTTCAAAGATATTTAAATGAATTCCAAACCCATCTAAGTTCTTCATTAATTCTTCTTTTACATATGGAGCCTTTTGTACAAAGCTACCTCTAAAGCCAATAATAGCTTTTTCAGTTAATCCTAAATTTTTATATACTCTTCTAACTAAAACAGCTAAATCTCTACCACTATCTTTTAGTATTTTTATAGCTTCTTCATTACCTAGATTTGCTTGTTTTGATATAAATTTTGCATAACTTGCAATTTCTGTTTTTGTATTTAGATACATGAATTTACGGAAATAACCAACGTCTTCTGCGCCAATTAATTTCATAAATTCCTTGCCAAGTTCAGAATAAGTCAATGTTTCTTCATATTGATTAATAATATTCATCACTAAAGATTTAACAGCAAAATAACTTGAACCACATTCAGTTAGTAGGGCACCAAAACCACCAACTAACATTATCTTGCCATTTTTAATTCCAGATACTGCACTACCAGTTCCAGCTAGTACTAAAATACCTTCATCATATTTATCTTCAATAATTGAATATAGGCCAATATCAGCATCACTATTTAACTTAACTTCAACACCGAACTCAGCATATAATTTATTTTCAATCTCACTAATATTTTCTAAAACCCCAAAGCCTGATACACCAATTTGAATAAATGTAACATCATATTTATCTTTAACTTCATTAAAGACAACTCTTAAGGGTTCTAAAATATTGTTGTAAGATTGAAATCTTAAGACAGCAGGACTACCAGGACCCCCAACACTTTCAAAAACAACCTCTTTATTTTGATTGATTGCAGAAACTTTGGTTTTTGTCCCACCTGCATCAACTGCTATAACAACTTTTTCCATTCTAATCACCAATAATAAATTTAAATTTGTCTCCAGGCTTAATCGCAGCAAGTAATTCACTGCTAGCCTCAACTTCCCCAACAACATTTACAAACTCGTTTGCTGGTAAATCCTCTAAAATTATTGCAACCTCACCTTGATAACGTTTATATAGTACATTATCAACAGTTACCGATAAAGTTTTTCTTAGAACTGTATTTCTTGGTTTTATAACCTCAGTAGAAAGTCTTGTAGAAGAGCGAATCATTAATTCGTTTGCATCCATTCGTCTTCTATGAATCTTCTTTAATTGATTTAATTCTAATTCAGTTATGCCATCGTAAAGCTTTAACGGAATTTGATGGATTGAATAATCAAAATTTATTGCTTTTCTTAGTTCTTCTAATTCTATATATGCATCCCCAAAAACCACTTCTCTAAACCCTAGAAGTTTAAGTTCTTGTAATATAACCTCAAGGCTCTTAGTGCGGTGTGATTCTACTGTTGGCAAGCCAAAGTAAAGTGGTCCTCGTTTTCCAGTTTTACCTGGAATGTAACCCATAACTTCCATTCCATAACGAGCTAACATTTCATTAGTTTCCTTAACTTTTTTAAATGCAAGTCCTGTTTCTGGTTT
>DUVT01000123.1 GCA_012840905.1 Acholeplasmataceae bacterium | reverse complement strand
CCCATTACGAATCCTGCACCTGCACAAAGTATTAATAACTGACCTGCAATTTTATTAGCACTGTCTTTATACTTTGCACCTAAGTATTGAGCTATAATTGCTGCTCCAGCAGTCATAAACCCAAAGGCAATTGAATAAGTTATAGAAATTACCGGATTGGGTAAATTAAGAGCAGTTGTAGCTGCACTTACATATTCTTCTGGAGTTAAATTTGTAATAAAATATAAATCTATTAAGTCATTGAATGACTTCATAAAGTTGCTTAAGAATATCGGTAGTGCTAACCACAATATACTTAAAGCTATATTTTTATTTTCTAGAATTAATTTTTGTTTTTTCTGTTGCTTTTGCAGCAATCTCTCGCTAGGCATCTTCTTCATCTCCAAACCACTATATTATAATATTATACAATAATTTATCATCCTTTACAAGATAGATATTTTGAAATTTAGTAGTGGGTAATTTGTATAAAAAGGAAAAAATAGAGAAAACTAAAACCAAGGAGGTGCCCTATGAGCGACAAAGAATTATTGTATGTAGAAGACGCGCTAAGTCAATTAAGCTTACTAAAAACAAAATGTGAAAACTATTCAAATCAAAGGCAAGATCGCGAACTAAAAGTATATTTGAAAGATGTAGAAGAGCGATGTCAAACACTATTTAATCAAATTTATAAAGTATTACAATAAGGAGGATAACTAATGAATGATAAATTATTAATGGATGACCTACTTACATCTGTTAAAGCACAATGCGATTTATTCTTACATGCAACTATTGAATCTTCTACACCAGATGTTCACGAAGCATTCAATAATGCATTATTTGAAGTATTAAGAATTCAAAATGAAGTTTACGGTAAAATGGCAGCTAGAAACTGGTATCCTAGCGACCAAGCACCTATGAATAAAGTTCAACAAGTTGAACAAAAATTTATTGAACAAGCACAATAAAAAAGCTGTTTTATCCAAAAACAGCTCTTTACTATAAACTAAGTGATTATTCACTTAGTTTTTTATTTTGTAATCTTTTCAAATTTCTTTTGACGTAACTTTCTTACTTTCTTATCAACATCAATATACTTATACTTAACAGGATTCCAGTATGTCATATACTTAAATTTCTTTGCTTCAATATTACTATATACTTTAACCTTACCTTTACCTTTAACATTTAAATTCATAAACTCATTGTAAATTTTTTTTGCAACAATCTCACCAAAATTAGTAAATTCCCCAACACTTACAAATTCTTCAATTTCTGTGTTTAACTTTATTAAAAACGGGCTTGATGTAACAACAACATCAACAGCTTTACCGAGTAATTGTTTAAATGCTTCTTTAGTTACATTAAATGATTTTGATGTTTTAAGCCCCTTATTACAAATAATCTCTTCTAAATCATCACTTGGAATATTAAATAAGCGATTATATTTAAAGTTCTTTTGGTAAAGATTTGCTTCTATAACTGAGTTTTTTCCAAATAAAACAATGTTTTTTTGTTCAAAGTTGTCCTGAACATATTCTGTTAAAATACTAATTATATCAAATACAGGAATATCAAGTTCATTAAAATAATCTCTTCCAATCTCCGCAATCATATCATTTGCAACAATCAATAATTTTATATTATCTTTTCTAAGTCGATCTACATTTGCTTTGATAAATTCTAAAGCATCTGCTTCTGGAAGATTGAAGTATGGACTATTTTTTAAATCATTAATATAAACGAAATTTTCATTTTTAAACTTTCT
>DUVT01000122.1 GCA_012840905.1 Acholeplasmataceae bacterium | reverse complement strand
TTTCTTTGCCTTTGCCTCTGCTTCATTCTTTGCCTTTTCTTCTGCTTCCTTCTTGGCTTTTGCTTCGGCTTCTTTCTTTGCCTTTGCTTCCGCTTCTTTCTTTGCTTTTGCCTCTGCTTCTTTCTTTGCCTTAGCTTCGGCTTCTTTTTCTTTTTGAGCAGCAGTCTTCTTTGTTGTTGTCTTTCTGGTTGTTGTTTTTTTAGCAGCAGGTTTAGCCTTTTCTTCTTCTTTTATATTTTCTTCAGTTGGGCTAGAAATTTCTGTAATAGCTAGTTTATCTTCTAAATTGTTATCTACAAGGATTGCAGGGATATCTGTATTTGGTTGAGATTTAACTATTTCTGAAGCAAGTTTTGCGCGATCTAGTTGCTTTTCTAATTCACGAATTTCTCTTTCAAGTTCTGCTTCAAGTCTTTCTCTTTCTTGTTCAATTGCAATTCTTGTTTTTTCTTGTTCGCTTTCTCTTAAAGCTTCTAGTTTCGCTCTTTCTTCTTCCCTAATTTTCTCCAAAACATCCATAACTCTATCCTCTTTTATTTCTTTATTTTCTCTCTTAGGTGAATCTGCAACAATTTCCTCATCTTTTAATTCTGCATTTATTACCATATTTTCTTTTTCCATTTTATTCACCTCCAATTATGAGAAGATATTCAAGATAACATTATATAAAGTCATTACTACAATAATTCCTGCACTTACAAATCCTGTGATTTGTAATAACATTTTAAATGAGTTTATATAAGGTTTTGATTTTTTTACTACATAAGCACGATCAATTGTTGCTTTGCAAATTTCATTAAATATCTTAATATTCATTTTTCCTTCTTGAACTTCTTCAATATTTAAAGGAGGGAAAAATGGATATTTTTTATTATTTATTCGTTTTAAATAATATCTTCTAGCCTTTTTATATTTCTTGTTAAATTCTCTACTAATTGTTTTTTCACTATTATTTAAAAATGCCTGAGCAAGTTTATAATTTTTCTTAAAGTCCTTAATTATAAAAGCATAGATTGATGAATGAAAGATTAAAATTAAAGTTAAGTAAATACCAAGATTTCCTACAATTTTTAACCACATCATTTTTTCATACATTAAAGTAATGCTTTTATAAATTACATAACCAAAACTACCTTCTTTTAATACGTTCCATACTAGACTATCAGTTATTACTAAAAACATTAGTAACACAAACACCAAACCAATCAATAGTTTCGTTTTTAGCGAACTTTCACTAAACTCTAACTCACCAATAATTTCAACTACTTTATCATTTTCTTTAAATGTTTGATTCTTTTTTTGTAAATAATCTTTACGCCATTTTTTAAAGGCACGTTTAATAATTTTCTTTCTTTGTTTTGGTTTAAACTTAGGATTTCTTAGGACATCACCAAATGCCATCTTTTCCCGTTTTACTTCAATCATAAAGTCTTCAATGCTATGAACAACTACATCTGTTGTTTCAGGATTATATAAAAACGGGTTTGTATGTAAATAATTAGTAAGTAGTGATTCACCAGTTAAATCATGATTTGCAAAAGCAAATTCAGTTGAGGTTATTTCATCTAATAAAGGGTGTTCTTTATTTGTTTCTTTAAACTTATTCCCTTTATTTAACTCATATATTTTTATTACTGGTTCCTTTTCCCTCATGGATCAATCCTTCCTTAACTACCTAGATTTACTTTCGAAATATATTTACCATCTAATTCAACTATTTCTTGAAGTAATTCTGGAGTTAACAAACCATATAAATCATCATTATATAAATTTTCATAAACATTATAAGCTTCTTCAGCTGTTATAAAATTATCCTCAATTAATTTATCTAAATTACTTTCAAATTTTAAATATTCATCAAGATCAAAATCTGTTATATCTACATCTTTTGTAAGTATATAATAAAACACATACTCGATATAGAGCTTATATGCTCTGTTATTTGGATTGATAATTGCATCGTGAATATAAGAACTTGTTAAGTTATTGTTAAGTGCTTTTGCATTTAGAAATAATTTACTATTATCACTTAAAGTTAATTTAGTACTTAAAGATAATCTTTCATTTA
>DUVT01000121.1 GCA_012840905.1 Acholeplasmataceae bacterium | reverse complement strand
TTCACCATAAATAATTTTTAAATTAGTAGAAAATAAACCCATACAAAAATGTATGGGTTTTTAAAACAAAATTTATTTTTAATTATTATTAAAAAAGTCAATTACTGTATCTAATTGTTCTTGAATTGATTTAGTACTTTTATTTTCCTTGCCGATAAAGAAAATATGTTCTTTACTTGTTTGGAAGAAATAATTACAAATGATATAGTCTTCATCTTTTAATAAATCTATATGTTTTAAAGCATCAAGACTTGAAGTTATAAGATAGTCAAAAGTTATACCAGTATTTAGTGTATAATCATCAACCAAATAATGGCTACTATCAAAAATTTGATAATTTAGATTATTTGTTTTAATATTTAATTTTTCATCTGTAATTATTACTAAATCAATATGCATATTTCCCTCACTGATAATTTAAGATTGGTCTTATTATTGCGTCTTGTTTTCCGACTTTTACTAATGATACTTTTTTCTCTTTATCCCGTTTTACAAACGCCATTATATATGGATTGTTTTTGTTTGGTAGTTTATATATACAATGAATTATGCCTGCTTTTTTGCGTAAGTAGCTATAAACTTTATGCTTGTTTGTTACTAAATGATTTCCTTTAAGTTCATATGTAACTACTTTTATAGCTTTTACATTATAGCGTAAAATATTATTTGGATAAAGTTCACTACAAACACTTAAACGATAACGCTTCGGAATTTTATCGATATTTAAGACGACATTATTATTATATAAGAAGAGTCGTTTGTGTTCAAGGGAAATTGGAATAAAATTCATTTTTAGAAAATGTCTATATGTTATAGCTTGTTCTCTTTTTGGACATATTAACTGATAATAAGTGTAATTTTGTTGTTTTGTTTTGTAAATGTAGCGATAGTCGATATCGCGAAAGAAATTATTTGCATTATCTCCATGGAATGAAAAAATTGCATATTCATTAGTTACGTTTCTAATAGTAGCAAGAGGATACTTTCTTTTTTTGCGCTTAAATAGTCTCATTACTTTTTTTGGTTCATTAGTAATTACTAAATAACGATAAAGACTAAGTCTTGTAACTAATACTTCTGAAATAAACTTTTTCTTCTTTAAAAGAATTGTATAAAAGTTTGTACAAATCTTATCATCAACTTTCATAATAGAAAAATGATTAATTAGTTGTAAGGCCATTTCACCAGAAACTAAGATTTTTGCTTTATCAGCCTCATTACATATGCCAATTGATTTTTTTGCTTTTAGGAAACTCTCATATAATTGATTTATGTTTAAATTTACACCATCATAATTCATTGTTATCACCTTATATGTAGTTTTTACCTAAAACTATAAAAATATGTAGAATAAATTCGTAATTTATGGTAAAATAATATAGTTTAAGAAATAAAAATTGAGGTGTAAAATATATATGAGTTTAACGGCAGGAATTGTAGGCTTACCCAATGTGGGGAAATCTACACTTTTTAATGCAATAACAAATGCGAAAGTTTTAGCAGCAAATTATCCCTTTGCGACAATTGAACCGAATGTGGGGATTGTAGAAGTAAGGGATAAGCGAGTAGATGAAATCGCAAAAATTATAAAACCCCAAAGAACACTCTATACTACATTTTCTTTTACTGATATTGCAGGTTTAGTAAAAGGAGCATCATTAGGGGAAGGTTTGGGGAATCAATTCTTATCCCATATAAGAGAAGTAGATGCAATATGTCATGTAATTAGGTGCTTTGAAGATCCTGACATTGTGCATGTAAATGGGAAAATCGATCCAATTGGGGATATTGAAACGATTAACTTGGAATTAATCTTAGCAGATTTAGATCAAATTAATAAAAGAATTCAAAAGGTTAAGAAACGTGCAGAACTTAAAGAAGCAGATGCAGTTTTAGAATATAATGCTCTATCAAAAATATTAAATGCACTTGAAAATGAAAAGTTTGCAAGCACAGCTAATTTAGGCGAAAATGAAAAAGAAGTAGTAAAAGCTTATAACTTACTAACGATGAAACCAATGATTTATGTATTAAATGTTAGTGAGACAGAAGTAAACACTAAAAATGAATATGTTTTAATGGTAGAAAAATATGCAGAAGCAAGTAAAACAAAGTGTATTGTTGTAAGTGCAAAAATAGAAGAAGAGATAAGTAATTTAGATGAAGAAACACGTAAACTTTTTTTAAGTGAACTAGAAATAACTGAAAGTGGTTTGGACAAACTAGTAAAAGCAACTTATGAACTATTAGGACTACAAACATACTTTACTGCAGGTGAAAAAGAAGTTCGTGCTTGGACATTCAAAAAAGGAATGAAAGCTCCTGAATGTGCAGGAATTATTCATACAGATTTTGAAAAAGGCTTTATTAGAGCGGAAGTTGTAAGTTACGATGATTTTATAAAATATGGTGGTAAGGAAAATGCTAGACTTGCTGGAAAGGTTCGCCTTGAAGGTAAAGATTACGAATTTCAAGATGGAGATATTGCCTTATTTAGATTTAATGTATAAGAGGTAAAAATATGAGAGCTGTAATCTTAAATATTGGTGATGAAGTTTTATCAGGTATAACTATAAATACAAACAGTAGTTACTTAGCAGAACAATTAAATAAATTATCAATCCAAGTAGAAAGAATAATTGTAATTGGTGATGAGGAAGAAACTATAAAACGTGAGATTAATGAATTTCGAAATAGTGACTATGACTTATTAATTACAACTGGTGGACTCGGACCCACCCATGATGATATTACAAAAGAAGCAATTACTTCAGCACTGGGTTTAGAATTAGTATTAAATGAAGAAGTTTTAGAAAGAATTAATAAATATTTTTATAATGATGCACCAAAAAGTAATTTAAAACAAGCATATTTTCCGAAA
Organism: Acholeplasmataceae bacterium; assembly: GCA_012840905.1. Taxonomy (GTDB): domain Bacteria; phylum Bacillota_I; class Bacilli_A; order ML615J-28; family CAG-698; genus DUVT01. Next base: position 315 of record DUVT01000121.1, on the reverse strand, counting down.
AATTCTGTGATTGTAAAAAATGAACTTGGAACTGCTGATGGAGTAATTATACCTCATTTAGGGAAACACTATATGATTTTAGTTGGACCTCCATATGAGCTTTATCCAATGTTTGAAAATACTTGTATGAAATACTTAGAAAAGTTGCAAGAAGAAAAAACACTTATTACTGAATACTTAGTAATGGGTGGTGGTGAATCATTTTTTGAAGATTATTTAGATGAGTTATTGAAAGGACTTAAAAATGTAAGTTTATCACCATATGCAAGTGTTGGTAAAATTCGTTTCCAACTTAAAGCAAAAGAAAAAGACAAG
>DUVT01000120.1 GCA_012840905.1 Acholeplasmataceae bacterium | reverse complement strand
TATTAATGCATATAATGGTAAATGTAATATTTTCTCCAGGATAATAAATATTATCCTCCTTATCTACTTTTTCTAAAATTGATAATCTTTCATCAACATAGATATTAGTATTGTTTCTTGAGTCCTTCACTTGATCACCCCTAACATTATCCCTTCTAGTATTAGAATATGAAACTTGTAAAAGTTAGTGAAGGTATACGCACATTTTTATGTACTTTTCGAATTATATTTGATATAATATATAAGGAATTTGCCCCCATAGTTTAATGGCAAAATAAAGCAATGGTAATGCTTAGATCCAAGTTCGATTCTCGGTGGGGGCACCATATAAAAAAATCAACTCCAAATATGGAGTTTTTTATTTCTAAAAAATGAATTAATATTTACTATAAACATATATGTGGTTTTTTCTTTATCAAACTATTTTTACATGCTATAATTATTTATCTAGATAAATTTAGGAGTTGTTATGGAGAAATATGTAAAAGAATTATTAACTGAAAAATTGTTAAGTGAAATTGCAGTATTATACGGAATTAGTAAAGAAAAACTATATTTTGTTGGTGGATTTGAAAACATTATTTATGGATTTGATAAAAATAATGAATCTTATATATTAAGAATTACACATAGTTCGCATAGAACTTTAAGTGAAGTTAAATCCGAAATAGATTTTATTCACTATCTTGCAAAAAATAACGCTAATGTTTCTACTCCTATTAATACAGTGAATAATAACTTAGTTGAAAAATTAGCTTGTTCTGATGGGTCTTATTTTATAATATCTGCATTCACAAAAACTGAAGGCGAAGTTCCATCAAAACAAAATGCAACTGATAAAATGTTTTATAATTATGGTAAAACTATTGGCTCCTTCCACAGGCTAACTAAAACTTACAAAGTAAGCAAAGGCATCAATAAACGTTATACTTGGGACCAAGATCTTATTATTACAAATGCAAATAAATATCTATCCAAAGAAGACAGTGTTATTCTTGAACGTTTAAATGAAGTTGTAAATGAGATAAATACTATTCCAAGAAATAAAGACAATTTCGGCTTAATTCATACAGATATTCATATGGGAAATTTTCTTGTAATAGATGATAAATTAAGTGTCTTTGATTTTGATGATTCAGCTTATCAATACTTTATTAGTGATATTGCAATCGCCTTATTTTATTTAGTTTTTATGCAAAAGGAAGAAGATCAAATTCCATTAGCTAATCGTTTTATGCCTCATTTTATGCAAGGTTATTTAAGTGAAAACAAATTATCTAAAGTAGATTATTTAAAAATACCATTATTTTTAAAACTAAGATTAATTATACTATATATTGTTATATTTAGAACATTAGATGTAACAGAAAATAAGTTTGCTAATTTTTATATAAATAGATATAGAGATAGAATAATAAATAACATACCATTTATTAACTTAGAATTTGAAAAATATTATAAATAAAAGACTATTCTTAATTGAATAGTCTAATCATCAAGGCTTAAATCAAAGCCTTGTTTTTTTATGTCTTTTAACACATACTTACGAGTTGGGTGAACTTTTTCCAATCTTTTTACTATCTGATTTGAAAATGAATCTACTCTACGATTACTATTTCTTAAATCATAGTATGTAGTCATCTCTTCATCATATTCTTTTATTTCATCTAAATAGTTTTCAAATACTTTATATTCATTTTCAAACACTCTTAAACTCATATCCATTCTAGGTTTAAGCTGAGGTTCTTGATCTGGATAACCTAATGCTAACCCTACTACTGGAAATGTATATTTAGGTAGTTTTAATAATTCACATAATTTTTCAATATCATTTAAAATACTTCCTAAATACACTGTACCAATACCAAGTGATTCCGCAGCAACCACAACATTTTGTGCCATAATACATGCATCAGTATAGCCAGAGAAGAATTGATTCATATACATTCCTGTTGGCTTTTCCAACCCTTTTTCTAAAGCAATATTATGATTTCTAAAGTTATCAACTAAAAAAATCAATAATTCTGCAGCAGTTCCTACATACTCTTGTTTACAAATTTCAGCTATCTTCTTTTTAAGTTCATTATCGGTTATCCTAATAATTGATGATGCTTGAATACCAGTAGAGGTTGCGGTTCTTCTTGCAACTTCCATCAATGTATTAAAGACATCACTAGGAATAACTTCTTCTTTAAACTTCCGAATTGATTTGTGATTTAATTGGGTCTTAATCGTCTCATTAAAAAACTCCATGTTTATCTCCTTTTATAAATATTATTTATTCCGACTAGAATATTATACCAAATAAAGAGAGTTTTGTGCATCCTACAAAACTCATATTTACAAAAT
>DUVT01000119.1 GCA_012840905.1 Acholeplasmataceae bacterium | reverse complement strand
TGATTTTTTAAAGAATTCAGCATATAATATACAAAATAAAATATGTTGTCAATTGTTTAGAGGTAGCGATGCAAATGAGTAGCATATGGAGGAGACGTCCTGTGAAGTATGTGAAAGGTAACCATCGCCGAACATTATTAGTAGGTATACTAATAGTGTGGGGTTATGCGGAATACGTATAACACTCCTACTTCAGTTATGAGTAGTGGCGCTAAAACAAAATTATTAAATATCCTAATAATTTTTGATGCGTCATATTGACGCATTTTTATTTTTTAAAAAATAAATTATTAAGGAGATTTAAGATGAGAAAAATGTTATTGTTAATAGTATTTAGTTTAGTAATATTGTTAATTGGTTGTAATGAAAAAACAGTAGAAATGGATATTCCAAGAGAAGATCAATTTATAGTAGGTTTAGAAGTTAATTATGCTCCATTTAATTATGGACAAAATTATAAAACACCATATAATTATGAAGTTGAAAATATGACTGGACTTTATGCTGATGGTTATGATGTTCAAATAGCAAAAGCTATTGCAGCAAGTTTAGGCAAAGTTTTAGTTATTCAAAAATTAGATTGGGATGCATTAATTCCTCAACTTGAGTCAGGGAAAATTGATGCAATTATTGCAGGAATGAGCCCAACAGAAGCTAGAAAACAATCTGTTTTATTTAGTGATGGTTATTATGAGTCGACGCATGTAATGTTAGTTGCGGAAAACTCAGAGTATAGTGATGCAAAAACATTAGCTGATTTTAGTGGTGCAAGAGTTGTTGGTCAACATGGAACTGTATATGATGATTTGATTGATCAAATTCCAAATGTAGAACACCAAACACCATTAAAGAGCGTACCAGATATTTTAACGCAAATTCTTGCAAATAAAAGTGATGCAACAATTCTAGAATTGCCAGTAGCTTTAGGAATAGCAGAAAATAATCCTGAATTTAAAGTAATTGAATTAGAGGATGGTTTTGAAGTATCTGAAGAAGAAAGAATAGTTTCTATTGCTGTAAGATTAGATGAACAAGAATTAGTAAATTCTATTAATACTATACTTGCAGGTATTAGTGAAGAAGTTAGAATTAAAATGATGCTTCAAGCTGTAGAAAGAGAAAATGGTGTTACAGAATAAGAAAACAAACTTTATTCACATTAAAATATTATTACTTGCATCACTAGTAATATTTTTTGGAATAAAGACATTAGGGTTAGATGTTGAACGAATTTCGCTTGTAAAAGAGATGAATGTGGCATTTGGTATAATGCCACTCTTTGTCGGTTTAGGATCCCTAGTAATTTTAGGTTTAAAGTTTGCTGGGTTTTCTAAAATAAAAGATTATGAGAAATTATTAAAAATTGTCTATAAAGTTAATTTAATTGTTGGTGCAATTTTCTTATTTGAATTTATTGCAATGCCAATAATTCAAAGTTTTATTGACACAGCAGGTGCAACAAAAATCCCTACAAAGGAAAACTTTTTAGATTCGATTACATATATAATATTAAATCATGGAACTAGTTTCCTACGTGGTGTTTTACATACCCTTGAGCTTTCCCTAATTGGAACAATAATTGGTTTAATTATAGCGTTTATTTTTGTTATCATTAGAACAATGAAAATTAATAAACAAGATAGTGAAGTAGTAGCATTCTTTAAATCAATTGGAATTGGGTTTGTAAAACTTTATGTAAATATTTTTAGAGGTACACCGATGATGGTTCAAGCAGTAATTATTTATTACTTGCTACCAATGTTTATCGCAAATCAATTTGGGGTTCCTCAAGAAGCAGTCGATAAAATCTTAACAATTACCATTTCAGGAATTATTATAGTTTCCTTAAATACAACTGCTTATTTAGTAGAAGTATTAAGAGGCGGAATTGAAGCAATTGATAAAGGGCAAATGGAAGCAGCAAGAAGCCTAGGCTTTACATATTCGCAAGCAATGTTTCACATTATTCTTCCTCAAGCAATAAAAAACGTCTTACCAAGTATAATTAATGAGTTTATTATTAATATTAAAGATACCTCAGTTTTAAATGTAATTGGGGTTGCAGAGTTGTTCTTTATTGCTCAAGACGTAAAACAAAAATACTTTAGAACATACGAGCCATTTATTATAGCTGCGTTAATTTACTTATTCTTAACACTTACTACATCAAAATTATTAGTGTTTGTAGAACGTAAACTTAATTTATCTGAGACGCCACTTCCAAGTTCTAATTAGGTGATATTATGAATAAAATTTTAGAAATTAAAAACTTAAAAAAATCTTTTTCAACGCAAGAAGTATTAAAAGATATTAGCTTAAATATCTATGAAAAAGAAGTAGTTTGTATAATTGGGCCAAGTGGCAGTGGAAAATCAACATTTTTACGTTGTATAAATTTACTTGAAGATGTAGATAGTGGTTCGATTAATTTTAATGGTATTGATATTACTAGTGATAAAGTTGATATCAATAAACTTAGAACGCATATTGGAATGGTGTTTCAATCATTTAATTTATTTAATAATAAAAACGTAATTGAAAATTTAACTTTAGCTCCAATAAAAATATTAAAAATGGATAAAGCTGAGGCGAATAATTTAGCATTAGAAAATCTAGATAAAGTTGGAATGAAGGATTTTGCTTATCGAAGTGTTGATACCTTAAGTGGTGGGCAAAAACAAAGAGTTGCAATCGCAAGAGCTTTAATGATGAATCCAAAAATTTTATTATTTGATGAACCAACGAGTGCACTTGACCCGATGGTAGTTGGTGAAGTTTTAAGTGTTATGCGTGATCTTGCAAAAAGTGGAATGACAATGATTGTAGTGACTCATGAGATGAGTTTTGCTAACTCTGTTGCTAGTCGAGTTATTTATATGGATGAAGGAATGATTATCGAAGATGATCTTCCAGAAGTAATATTTAAAAATCCTAAAAATGAGAAAACAAGAAGTTTTCTTGCGAATTTTATTTAAAGATGTTTTTGTTGAAATAAGAGTTGATATTTAGTATAATAGACAAATAAGGATGTGAGAATGATGATCGATAAGCAAATTTGTGAAGAAGTTTTACAAGAAGCACTTAGTACAGGTGGGGATTTTGCGGAAATATTCGCTGAGTCAACTTACAATAATTTGTATGAACAAACATTAGATGAAGTTACTAAAGTCTCTGGAAGTCATACTTATGGAGCATCAATTAGAATTTTAAAAGGTGCCTTAGAAGTTAATGGTTATACTAACAACTTTAGTAAAGAAAGTTTAATGGCTCTTGCAAGTAAACTTGCAGCTGCACTTGGGGGAGATTCACTAGGAATTAAAGTAAAACTAGAGGAAGTAGAAGTTAAAAATAATCATCCAGTTTTAAGAAAACCTAGTAGCCTAACAAATGAAGAAAAATTAAATTACTTGGATAAATTTTACCAAGCTGTAAAAGACTATGATAAAGAAATAACACAAATTATTTCTTCAATTCGTGATGAAGAACAACATGTTGTTATTGCTAACTCAAAAGGCAGATACTTAAAAGACTATCGTTGCCATGTAATTTTATCAGGAACTGTTATTAGTAGTGATGGTAAATCCACACAAACAGGTAGTAATAGAATTGGTGGACATATAGGTTATGAACTATTAGATAATAGTGATATTGATAACTTTGCAAAAGAAATCGCAAAAACATCAATTACTATGTTACATGCTGATGAAATGGTTGGCGGTGTAATGACAGTTGTTGTTCATAATGCCTTTGGTGGGGTATTACTTCACGAAGCATGTGTACATTCACTAGAAGCAACAAGTGTTGCGAAAGGTTCAAGTGTATTTACAAACATGTTAGGTAAAAAGATTGCAAGTGATATTGTAACTGCAATTGATGATGGAACTATTGCAAATGCTTGGGGATCTTTAAATGTTGATGATGAAGGTGAACCAACAAAACGTAATGTATTAATTGAAAACGGAATATTAAAATCTTATTTAGTAGATTATCGTAATAGTAGAATAATGAATCATCCTGTTACAGGAAGTTCAAGAAGACAAAATTATAAATTTTCGCCAACTTCAAGAATGACTAATACTTTCTTCGCTCCTGGTAAAAATACATTTGAAGAAATAATTCAAAACACCGAGTTTGGCTTATTTGCAAAACAAATGGGTGGAGGAAGTGTTAATCCGTCAACTGGAGAGTTTAACTTTGCAGTTAATGAGGGTTATTTAATTGAAAATGGCAAAATTACAAAACCAGTTCGTGGAGCTACTTTAGTAGGTAGTGGTAGCGAAGTATTAATGAATATTGATATGATTGCTGATAACTTAGATTTTGGTCATGGAATGTGTGGATCTATTAGTGGATCAATTCCAACTAACGTAGGTCAACCTACAATTCGTGTTCAAAATATGACAGTTGGCGGAAGAGGTGAGAAGTAATGGATTATAAATTATTAATCAGTAAAGCACTTGAAGCTGGATTTAGTGATTTTGAAATTTATGCTAATATTTCAACCGCAACTACACTTTCAATTTTCAATGGTGAAGTTGACCGTACAGAAATTAAAGATTCAAAGAACTTCACAGTTCGCGGAATCTATAATAACAAAATGGCTTACTTGTCATTTGAAAACGAAGATGAAGATTTAGAAAAGTTAATCGCGACATTAAAAGCTAATGCTCAAAGTTTAACTACTAAAGAAGAATATGAAATTTATCCTGGAGATGAAAAGTATCCAGAATCTAGAAAATTAACTGGTAGTTTCTTAAATGTATCAGTAGGAGAAAAAATCGACTTACTTAAAGCTTTAGAAAAACAAATTAAAGCTAAAGATGAGCGAATCGTTAATGTTCCTTATTGCCGTTATAATGAAGTAGTAAGCAAAGTTCAAATTGTAAACTCTAAAGGTTTAGATGTTACAAAGGAAAATGAATATTGCTACCTAATTTTACAAGCAGTAGCTAAGGAAAACGAACAAACACAATCTGCATTTGAAGTTGAAATCGCACTTACTTATGATGAATTAGTTAAGAGCGATGTTGCTAATAAAGTAGCTGAAAAAGCAATTTCTAAATTAAATGCAAAACCAGTTGAATCAAAAACATATCCAGTTGTTTTTGATAATGAGGCAATGGCTGATTTATTTGAAGTATTTACATCATTCTTTTCAGGTGAAGCAGCGATTAAAAAATTAACACCATTATTAGGTAAAGATGGTGAAAAAATCTTCTCAGAAAAAATTACAATAATTGATGATCCGCTACTTGAAGGCTCAATTGATTATGAACCATTTGATGATGAAGGTGTAGCATGCTACAAAAAAGAGGTTGTAAAAGATGGAGTATTTAAAGGCTTGCTTCATAACCTCAAAACCGCTAAATACTTTAAAACCAAAACTACAGGTAATGGATTTAAAAGCGGTGCGAATGTGACTGTTAGAGGTGTGAATTTACATATTGCACCTGGTAACAAGACACAGCAAGAATTACTGGAAGGAATTAAAGAAGGGTTATTAATTACTGATTTAGCTGGCTTACACGCTGGTGCTAACCCAATTACAGGTGATTTCTCAGCTCAATCTTCAGGTTTCTTAATTGAAGACGGCAAGATTACAAGACCTGTTAACTTAATTGTTGTTTCTGGTAATTTCATTAAAATAATGAATAATATCGATGATGTTGGTAGTGATTTAAAGATTTTACCTAGTGGAGTTGGTGCTCCATCAATTCGCTTTACAGGTCTACCAGTATCAGGTAAATAAAAATTAAAGATCTCATTTTTAATGAGATTCTTTTTAAGCAGAAAGGTAAAAATGAACAAATTTAATGTATTAGAAATTAGTCCCGAGTTATTAAAGGGGATAAACAAAAAGAAATATGAAGAAATGACCGAAGTACAAGTAAGGGCTATCCCCCATGCTTTAGAAGGTTATGATGTAATAGTAGAAGCTCCTACCGGGACAGGAAAAACAATGGCCTTTGCAATTCCGATCTTAGAATCAATTGAAGATAATGATAAGCTTCAAGCGATTATTTTAGCGCCTACTAGAGAGTTAGTAATTCAAATTACTAAAGAAATAAAAGAAGTTGCAAGCTTTCAAAAGTTTAAAATTACCTCTATTTATGGAGGAGAACATATTGAAAGACAATTTAGAGAATTAAAGAAAAATCCACAAATTATAGTTGCAACTCCTGGGCGTTTAATGGATCATATGCAAAGACAAACAATTAAGTTAAAAGATATTAAAATCTTTGTCTTAGATGAAGCGGATGAAATGCTTAATATGGGGTTTCGCGAAGATATAGATTATATCTTGGCTGATGTGAAAAATAGAAAACAAACTATGCTCTTTAGCGCAACAATCTCAAAAGAAATCGAAGAGTTAGGTCGTCTATATTTAACAAGCCCTAAAACTATTCGTGTTAAAGGTGAAGAAACAAAACCACATATAAAACAAACTTATGTAATGATTGAAGAAAAAGATAAGGTAGAAGCAATTACAAGAATTATTGATTATTATGATTATAAATTAGTTATTGTCTTTTGTAATACAAAAAAAGCAGTAGATGAGGTTAGTTATAAGTTAACAAGTAGTGGTTATAATGCGATTGCCTTACATGGTGATATGAAACAAATGCAACGTGATCAAGTAATGCACCGTTTTAGAAGTGGTGATATTAATATCCTCGTTGCATCAGATGTTGCAGCTAGAGGCTTAGATGTTGATGATGTCGATGTTGTAATAAACTATGATGTTCCTCAAGATGATGAATATTATGTGCATAGAATTGGTAGAACAGGTAGAGCTAGAAGAAGTGGGATGGCTATTACTTTAGTTTTACGAAAAGAAAGATATCGACTAAAGCAAATAAACATAGCAGCAGGAAGTAATTTAGTACTTTTCAAAATTCCAACTTTAAATGAAGTAATGGAAGTTAGAATAAATAAAGTAATTACAGAAGCTCTAAAAAATAGTTATGCATCTGATAATAAATATGGTAAAATAATTAATAAAGCTATTAATGATAACTCGATAGATAAAGATGAATTAATTTATGGTTTATTAATTGGAAAATTAAAGAACTTTGAAAATTCTGCTGAGAGATTAGATTTAAATGATAATGAAGGTTTTGGGAAAAGTAGACAAGTTAGAATGTTTATTACTTTAGGTAAAAAAGATAAATTTAAGGCGAAAACTATTCGTGAATTAATTATGAATA
>DUVT01000118.1 GCA_012840905.1 Acholeplasmataceae bacterium | reverse complement strand
TCCTTTCAAATTAACTATAGACCAAGAGAGAACAGTTGAAGAAATCTTAACTGACTTAAGTGCTAACTATAAAATGAATCGCCTTTTACAAGGTGAAGTTGGTAGTGGTAAGACAGTTGTTGCTGCAATAAGTTTATATGCAGTTATTACAGCAGGCTATCAAGGTGCGATTATGGTACCAACTGAAGTCTTAGCTCGTCAACATTATCAAACATTTAAAGATTTATTTAAAGATACAGATGTTAGGATTGAAATGTTAATATCTTCAGTTGGCACGAAAGAAAAGAAAGAACTACTCACAAAGTTAGTTAATCATGAAATAGATATAATTGTTGGAACGCATGCTCTTTTCCAAAAAAATGTAGAGTTTGCTAATTTAGGATTAGTTGTAACTGATGAAGAGCATAGGTTCGGTGTAAAACAACGCGTATCGATTGTTGGTAAGGGTCATTTAATTGACCACTTAAAGATGAGTGCTACCCCAATTCCAAGAACTTTAGCAATCTCAATTCTTGGTGAAAGTGATATTTCAATTATTAAAACTTTACCTAATGAAAAGAAACGTCCAATTACTAAATACCTTGGCTATGAAGATCGTGATTATGTAGTAGACCATATTAAAGAAGAGATAAAACGTGGTAAGCAAGTATATGTAATTGCGCCGATGATTGAAGAAAGTGAAATAATGGATATTCATAATGCTAACGAGATATATGAATATTATTCAAAAGAGTTCGAAGGTATTTGCAATGTTGGCTTAATTCATGGTAAACTAAAGACCCAAGAAAAAGAAAGTATAATGCAAGATTTTGTTGATAACAAAATTGGAATTTTGGTTAGTACTACAGTTATTGAAGTTGGTGTGAATGTAGTTAATGCAACTACAATTGCAATTTATGATGCGGATCGATTTGGAGTAGCTCAACTCCATCAAATGCGTGGTAGAGTTCGTAGAAGCAATGAACAAGCTTATTGTTTCTTAATTAGTAAATCAACTGTTCCTAGTGCTATTGAACGCTTAAAGTTAGTTGAAAGTAGTGATGATGGTTTCGTATTAGCAGAAGAAGACTTAATAGTAAGAGGTCCAGGCGATTTCTTTGGAGAAAAACAAACTGGAACAGTATTATTTAAGATGGCTGATTTAGTTGCAGATAAAGATTTATTTGAACTTGCTAATATGGAAGCTGATAGGATAATTAATGAAGAAAACTTTACAGAAAAGAATGAGTATAAACATATTGTTGAGATAATTCATGAAAATTATGAAAACAACAAAGAAATGTTAGATTAGGAGATACACATGGTTAAATTAGCAATTGATATAATGGGTGGTGATCATGCACCGCTTGAAATTATTAAAGGTGTAAAAATAGCATTAGAAAGATTTCCTGATATTGAATTAGTATTATTCGGAGATGAAAAAGTAATAAAGGAACATCTTGGTGAACATGAGCGTATCCAAATTGTTCATGCTCCTGATAAAGTTGATATGGGTGAAGCAGACCCGATTGGGGAGATTAGAAGAAATCGTGAAACTTCTTTAGTAAAAGCATTCCAAGCTGTTAAAGATAAGGAAGTTGATGGAGTAGTAACAGCAGGACCTACACAAGGTGTTGTTACTGCTGCTCATTTAGTTATTCGTAGAATTAAGGGTATGAAACGTACTGCTTTATGTCCAATTCTTCCTAATATGGGTGGAAAGCATCGCCTACTACTTGATGTTGGTGCTAATTTAGAGTTGAGAAGTGAACACTTACTTCAACTTGCTCAATATGCATCAATTTACTTAAAGGAAGTTCAAGGAATAGAAAAACCATTAGTTGGACTAATGAATGTTGGTAGTGAAGAAGGTAAAGGGCGTGAAGTCGAAAAAGAAGCATTTCAATTACTTATAAATGATCCTAATGTAAACTTCTTTGGTAACCTTGAAGGAAAAGACATCTTTACAACTGAATGTGATATTATTGTTACAGATGGTTTTAGTGGAAACTTAATTATGAAAACTTGTGAAGGTGTTGCAGTTGCAGTAGGAAGATTTTTAAAAGAAGAGATTAGTCAAAGTATTTTTAGAAAGATTGGTTACCTTTTCTTAAATAAAGTCTTTAAGAAGTTTAAAAAGACATTAAATGCTGATGAAATTGGTGGAGCTCACTTATTTGGTGTAGATGGTGTTGTAGTTAAAGCACACGGTTCAAGTGATGGCTATGCATTTAGTAATGCAATCAACCAAGCAAGACTAGCAGTTAAGGGTCAAGTAATTGAAAAGATGAAAAATATCATAACTAAAGAGGGTAATAATCTTAATGAATGAAAAACAAAATGATGAAAAGATTATGTCCATTTTAAAATCATTAAATATTGAAGTTAATGATTTTGAACTTTATAGAACAGCGTTTACCCATCAATCGTATTCAAATGAACACGGAGTTAAAAGTAATCAACGACTAGAATATTTAGGGGATGCGATTTTAGACTTTTTGGTTGCTGATTATTTGTATCATAAATACCCTGATGAGCCAGAAGGCACTTTAACAAAAATTCGCGCAAAGTATGTTTGTACAAGAGCAAATAGTGAATACGCAGTTAATTTGAAATTAAATGAGTGCATTCTCCTAGGTAAAGGCGAAAGTGAACAAGGGGGCAAAAATAAGCAATCATTACTAGCAGATTTATTTGAAGCATTTCTTGGAGCTATCTATTTAGACCAAGGGATTCCTAAGGTAAGAGAAGTATTAGAAAAAATAGTATTTCCTGTTATTAATAATCAATCAGTGTTTTTCATTGATTATAAAAGTAGACTACAAGAGTTTATTCAAGCTGAAAGTAGAAAAACTGTTGAATATCAATTAGTAAAAGACTCTGGGCCTGCTCACAACAAAACATTCACAGTAGTAGTTATGCATGGGAATGTAAAACTTGGAGTTGGTGTAGGTAAGAGTAAGAAAGATGCAGAACAAAAGGCAGCAGAAGATGCATTACAAAAATTAGCAATAAAAAAATAGGAGAATGAGATGTTCAATTTAATTAAGAATAATGTTATCCAATTTGATAGACTCATCCTTGAACAATACTACAAACTTAGTATTGATGAAGTTGATACAATAATCTTAAT
>DUVT01000117.1 GCA_012840905.1 Acholeplasmataceae bacterium | reverse complement strand
GTTAGGATCAACTGTTGTTTTAAATACTTTATTTTCTTCCCAATATTTTTGCCATCGTTTTTCAATTTCTTGATGATTATAACTCATATTTTCTCACCTTCAATTAATTTTTAATTATTGATAAACTCATCTTATTCGCATGCATATAGCTAATTACTAATCCAATTAGCGATAAAAATCCAAAATTATATAGCTCACCGAATAAGGTGAAAATAATATATGGAGTCATGGCATAGATTGTTAATTGCCATGTTTTAGAGAAGTTTATAATATTTGCAAGTCTAGATCTTAAGAATACTGCAATCAATAAACTAAATAGTAATAATGAAATAATCGTAACTGTAAATACAGCTATTGTATTTATATATCTAAACTTTTGATTATGTTCTTCCATTAAATCATTTACGATTGGAAAAACAGTATCCCAAAACTCTAGGTCTTTAGTTTTACTAAAATCTAAATTTCTTAAGCTCGGATATTCGTCATATTCTACAATAATTCTTTCAAATAATAACTCTTCATATACAACTTTATCTTTTGTAAAGATAATTAATGAACCGACATATATACCGTTGTATTCAACTTCACTGAAATCTAAATCAGTAAAGACAACAATTATATTATTTTTTAATTCATATCTATGATAAGTTTCTTCAATGTCTGGGTTTTTAACCAACTCATAATCTTTTATCTCATAAGGGATTTCAAGATTTCTAACTTCATTTCTAATTGTTGATTTAGTTTGATAATTAAGGCCAACAGTAGAAAAGATTAGAATTATTGAAGGAATTGTAGCTAAGATTACTAACAGCAAGTAATAAAGGATTGTTGTTAATGCTGTATCACGACGAAATCTTGCTATATTACTAGGCTGGAAAAGTGACGTTTTAAATCGATTTAGCACTGTAAGCCCTCCATTCTATTTATATATTATATCAAATATGGAAATTCTAATCAAGAAAAATCAAATATTTAAAAACTAAGCTAGCATCTACCACTAGCCTAGTTTTTATTATTTCAGGTAATATTCAATAACTTTTTCAATGGAAAAGTCTCTTAATTTAAAATGTTTTATCGATAATTCTACGACTTCTTCTAAACTTAAATCTAGTTTTTTATTTGCTGGCATCTTTAAGTAATACTTTAAAGAATCTTCTAAGCATTTTTTACTTACTAAACCTACTATTTCTGTACTTAAAATTTCAATTCCAAATCTTTTTCCTTCCATCTTTACAGCTTCTATTGCTTGATACAGGGCGGTTTGTTCAAAGTCGGTTAGATTCATTGTAACTTGGTAGTGACCTCGGTCTTCTAAATATGCTGCTCCAGCTTGGATGTATCTATATCCGCCACCAGAAAATCTAACTCTCCTTGCAATCCCTTGAACTTGACCTCTATTTGTACTATTAACATCAATATTAAAAGCAACTAATGGCTTTCTACAACCTACAGCATATACCCCAGCTGATGGATGGGGACTACTATCGCCAAAATCAGGAAGCCATTTTAAGTCTTTCATTTTTTGAGCTAAGTCTTCAAATTCACCTTCTCTAATACTTACTAAACTTTCAGTATGTGGTCTAGTTGCACTTTTTGCGTATAAAAATACAGGAACGTTTGTTGCGATATTGATCTTTCTTCCTAACTCTTTACTTAATTCAACACATTCTTCTTCGGTAATATTTTGAATCGGTAACACTGGTGTTACATCCACAGCACCCATTCTTGGATGCTCACCTTTATGTTTTCTTAAATCTATTAGTTCCGTTGCTATTTTTGCACTTTCTACCATCTTATCAATAACAGCATTTGCTTCCCCTATTACAGTTACTACGCTTCTATTATAAGATGCATCCATTTCTAATCTTACTAAAAAAATCTCCTCCACATTCT
>DUVT01000116.1 GCA_012840905.1 Acholeplasmataceae bacterium | reverse complement strand
TATGTTGAATAATTTCTGGATTAGTCCAATAAATATTTTCAAATACTTCAGAAAGTTTTTTTGTATCAACAAAGTTGTTTGCTCTAACCTCTAAAAATATTGTCATATATTCTTTAACATAACAAGTATAATCAAAGTCATTTGCAGTAAGTTTTATTCCTGCTAATTCAAACTTACTTAAAAATTCATCAATAACTTTATTTACTGATTTAAAATCAGCTTCATAATAATTACTCATTTCATAAATCAATTTATCAAAACCAAGTTTTTCATAATAAGTATTAAGGGGATTCAAAATAAATTTTAGGTGTTCTAAAGTGTTAATTTTATTTTGAATTTTTTCTAAATTTTTAGAAGGTGCTTTAATCTCAAAAGTTTTTGCTTTTGCAATAATATATTTAACTAGTTTACTTTTATATTCAAGGTACTTTTCTTTTGTTTCCTCATTTTTTTCATTAAAATTTTTAATATCACGCTTTGTTTTTGTTGGAAGAGTGGAAAAAAGAATTCTTTTTGCTTTTATATCTTCATTGATAAAATCAATAAACTTACTCATTTTTCTTTTCCTCCTCTTCTTTTGGAAGAATTTTTACTTCATTTAAATATTGTAAAAAACTATTAATATCTTCATAAACTTTAATAAGTTCATTAAGACTAAGTTTTGCCAAATCAAAAGTTATTTTACTTTCTTCTTTTTTCATTCTACCACCTTCTATTGTTCATAACTAGCTAAATCTTTTACAAAATTAATTACTAAATTTACAGATGCACCATCTGAATTAGTTTCCAAACTGTCAAAATCTTGTCCTTCAATCCAAACATATATTCTCATTTTTGTAATTGCATTAGGAATTTTAAAAATACTATTTTCAAAGCTTGTAATTGTTCTTTGAAGAGCAAAATACTCAGGATCATAATCAATTTTATAACCATCTTCTGTTGGAATAATCCTTGAAAATTCTAATCTCGAACCAGCTTTTATAACACCGTAAGTTGGTAAATACTCACCATCTACTAAATCATAATCATATCGCTCTTTTATCCGTTCAATTGTTTCATTTGAGTGTTTTGCACTATTTGGTTCATAAATAACAAATTCACATTGATTATTACACTTTATTCCCTGAATTGTTTTAATATCTGAATTTAAAGGAACACTACCAATTTTTAAAAAGCCAAATCTAATTGAATTTAATACATCTTCCATAGTTTCGATAATCTCAGGTTCTGTATCATCTGAAAAAGTAACGGAAGTTCCTTCATCTAAATATAAATTATCACTAAATGGTGAGCCAGTAACATTTTTTAAGAATATGTCAAATGCTATAAAAGGGCTTGCTGCACCAGATTGATTTTCACTAAGAAGTCTTGTAAACATATATCTTTCTTTTGTGTGTGCTGATTTACGAGCGAAGGATGCAGCAAAAACTTGAAATTTATCTTGGTTACTATGGTTTATTCCATTAGAAGATACAGGCCAAAGCCCTGCTAAAGCCCACTGATTTGTATGAGTTGGGTA
>DUVT01000115.1 GCA_012840905.1 Acholeplasmataceae bacterium | reverse complement strand
CTTTAACCATTTGTAACATCTCTGCAGTTTCAACACCTTCTGCAATCACAATCTTCTTGTTTTGTTTTGCAAAATCAACAATTAAACTAGTGAGCTTTCCTTTTAAGAATGACTCTTTTTCTTTATCAAAGAAATATTGATCTAATCTAATTGTATCAATTGGCATTGCATCTAATTCAGAAAATGTAGAATAATCTAGACCGAAACCATTAATTGCTATTCTAAAACCTAACCGTTTTAATCTAAGTAAGTTATTTTTTATCGTATTATTGTTTTCATATGTAGAATATTCTTGAACTTCTAAACAGATCTTATCTGCCTGCATTTTATATCGTTTTAAAATTTTACCAAAGTTTGGCGCAATATCACTATCCATTAATTGTCTTGGACTAATATTAACTGTAAATTTTATATCAAGCGTTGGAAAGTTACGTTTAATATCGTAATATTCTTTAATGACTTCTTCTAAGCCCCAATTACCAATCCAAGATATATCACCGGATTGTTCCATAATATTTAAGAACTGAATTGGAGCTAGTAGTCCATGTTTAGGATGTTGCCATCTTACATATGATTCAAAACCGTATAATTCATTTGTTTCAATATTAATAATTGGTTGATAAAGAAGTATAAATTCTTTCTTCTCAATTGCTTCTTTTATTTCAAAGTGATATTCAATATTATCACTAAATTCACTTTTCATATCTTGAGAATAAATTACATATTTATTACTTCCTGCTTTAATAGCATTGTGTAAAGCTATATTTAAAGAGTTAAGCAATTGTTTGAACTTTGTACCATGTTTAGGATAAAAACATATTCCAACATTACTTACAAAATTAATATTTGTTTCTCTAAATATTTTAATTGGTCGATTCACAATATTGATAACTTTTCTTGCAATATCGATTGCGAAAAAGCGGTCATATTCAGATCTTAAGAAAAATAAAAATTTTGTTCCACCATAACTTGCAATCTGAATTCGCTTAGGCAATGCTTGTACAACTTTAAAGATTGCTTTCTCTAATGCTCTTTCAGCTTCCTTTAATCCAAAGGCATCAACAATATCATCATATTGTTGAATTTCAAGCATTAATAAAGAGAAGTTTGAATCTTTCGGTATTTTACTTAAATATGAACTTATTTGTGAATTTATTGCCGATTTTGTAAGCAATCCTTCAATAGCAATCGACTTCTCTTCCTTATACCTCTTACTTTCCCTTCTAATCGATCTAAAGATAATTATCGATAGGAAGACTGCAAGTATGCTAAACAGTATCATTAAGACTATAGCCGTTGCATCTGTAATTTCTAAAAACATAATCTCCCTCACTAATTATTAAACACCTTTCCTATTGTAGTCTAACATAAACTTAATAGCTTCATCTTTTGGTAGTGCTTTACTAATATAATATCCTTGAACTATCTTACATCCGAGATTAACTAAAATCCTATTTTGTTGTTCATTTTCCACACCTTCAGCAACCACTTCTAAATCTAAATTATTAGCTAATTTAATAATTTGATCGATAATGCTTCTTGAAAATTCATCACTTTGTGCATCTTTAATAAACTCTTTCGTAATAGAAATCCCATCAATTGGTAAATCTTTTAAATAAAGCATTGAAGAATAACCAGTACCAAAGTTATCTAGATGGATATGAATTCCGTTTTTTCTAATTAAGTTAAGTTTATCAATAATCTCATCTAAAGATTCCATCAAAAATGTTTCTGTAATCTCGATTGCAATTGAGCCTTCCTTAAGGCCATATTTATTAAATGCATTGATTATATCATAAACAAATCCAGTATGTAGTAATTGTACAGGCGAAATATTTATAGAAATTCTAATATCATAAATTTCTAAATCTTTTGCAATCTTAAATGATTCATTAATAATAAATCTTCCAATATCAACAATGTAATTATTTTTCTCTGCAAGTTCTAAGAAAGTTGCAGGAGATTCATATGCATACTTTGGATTATTCCAACGAACTAAAGCTTCATAGCCAACAATCTTATTTGTTTTATTATTTAGTTGTGGTTGTAAATACATTACAAACTCATTGTTCTTAACTGCATTAGCTAAATCTACTTCCATAAGTTGTGTTCTCGAGAAGTGTTTACCTAAAGCAATATCGTATAATGCATAATCAACTACTCTACTTTCTTTAGCTTTTCGATGTGCTAGATTAGCATATTCTATACATTCATTTATAGAAAGTTTATTATATTTCTCATATTCAATATTAAATATTCCTGTCTTAATTCTAATAGTAAATAAATTTCCTTTTACATCAATCGCACGTTCAAAGTTAATTATGAATTTATCATACCAATCTATTACACTTTGATAAGATGTTAAATCAGTAAATAAAATTGCAAATTGATCTAATTCAATATTATATAACTTGGCATCATAATCATAGAGTGAATCATTTGCAATCTTTGCGATTGTTCTAATTGTTTCATCACCAATTTTAAATCCAAATAATTTATTTATGTTTTTAAAACCAACTATATCAAAAACTACTAAGGAATTTTTACGTTTTAATAATTCTTCATCTTTAAATAAATCTTGTAAACTAATTTTTAAATATTTCTTATTCGGCAAATTCGTTATTTCTGAATACAAAGCCAGGTTACGATGAAATGTAAATTGTTTATGTTCTTCTGTTATATCCTGTCCGATTAAATAATATCCACTTCTAATTTTAACTGGAATAAACCTAATAAAAACTTCTTCCATTCCAACAGATTGAAACTTACAAGTAAAAGGTGTCTGGCGAAGTAATTCTTCTAGCATGTCCATTTCAGTGTTTTCTACATCTAAATCGAATATAGTTTGATACTTCTCATAATTTTGAATCTTTTCCTCTATTGCCTTATTTACATTAATAAAACTTCCTTTTTTATTAACTTTGATAATGTAAGGTTTTGTATAAAAATAAAGTCTTCTTGAAGTTTCTACATCATCATACTTCTTATCTAGCATTCTGTAAATCAACATTAAAATTAAGATAACTACTGCATAGATAAATATAAAAAAGAATATTTTATGGAATATGTTATCTCCAGCTTCAATCGTATCATACAATGAAAGACTCGCTAAGATAACTACAGTAAACCCTAAGAGGGAAAAGATAAGTATTTTGAATTTATAACTTCGCAACTTTGCACCTCCTGCAAATTTCTTCCCTTTTATATAATTTTATCACTATTTACAAACTTTTACAATTGTTTAATATATTATTATTTTTTTGATATTTTATTT
>DUVT01000114.1 GCA_012840905.1 Acholeplasmataceae bacterium | reverse complement strand
TCTAAAAAGATATTATATTTAATACTTGCTTCTATAATCTCGTGACTTACTTGTTCTGTTAGTTCATTCCAAGTTTGATAGTTAAATAAAAATAGATCTGGATGTGCTAAGATATTAAAATAACCTGTACTCATTGCTTCGATAACTTGATCTTTATATAAGACTACATTTTCTTCATTCATTTCACGATAAATATCGTAAAGGCGATTATTATTATCGATTACATGTTGACCTAAAATTAAGTAATCTAAATCTTTTAATAACATTTCATAATGCTTTTCATAGCCTTTTAGATATTCTAGTTCTAAGCCTTTATATACTTTAATTTGATTTTTGTAGATAGCAACTGCTTCATCAATGCTTGGAAGATATATATCATAAAATTGATTTAAATTCATTCTATGAATCCAGCCTTCATACAGTGGGCCATGATCACTTATTCCAATCTCCTCATAGTTTAGGTCTACTGCTTTCTTTATATAATCAATTGGCATACCTTCTGCGTGATTGCATAATTTTATATGTGTGTGATAGTTAGTTTTATTCATAGTCATATCCTTTATATACTTTTACCCATTTTGCACTTCTTCCTTTTCCTAATGGTTTAATAAAACCTTCATCACGGAGTCGCATTAATGCTCGATTAATTGTAGACTCACTAACATATGGATGAATCATCCTTATTTCTTTTTTAGTAAATATATCAGGAAGTTTAAAAATAGTATTGCCTATATTATCTGCTTTATTTAAGTTTGAGTCAAATTTATATTCTTTAATAACATTTGCTGCTTTTTCATAACCTGCAATAATTAGTTTATTCATAAAGCGAATAAACCCAAAAGTTTGAGCAAATCCTTCTTTCCAGTTAAAACTGGCATTTTTTATTTCAGTTTGGAACTCTTCATAGTTTTCATACAGTAGTTCAAAAAAAGAAATATATTTGAATGCATCTAAATCAGCTTTCAAGATAAGCAAATATAATAAAACTAATGCAGCTGTCAAATTATGTTCTGTAAATGGTGCTACATTTATAAAATCAATAAAATAATTAAAGAATAAAGTTGTTGTTTCAAAAGATTCTTTATGTAATTGGATTTCTAAAAAATCATTAATTTCATCTAAAACTAATCTCTTACTACGATCCGCTTGGCTTTTTAAGATTGCTCTTTTCTTTGTTTCAACCAAATCAAACTTAATATCATTGTAATGTGAATAAATATAATTTAAATAATTTAAGATATCATTACTTTGAAATCTAAGTTTTTGATAATTGTTTTGGAAATTAGTAAGTGTTTCTTTTAAGTTGAATAGAGTAGTTTCTTCTTTATTTCTTGGAGTTGAGTTTTTTGTAATAATTAATCTTGTCCTTGCATCAGTCACATCAAGTTCAAGAATTTGTGATAAAAAGAATGTGTCGCGTTCTATTGTCTGATCTACAATCTTTTGATAATCACTTTTAACAATTTCTCTTAAATCTTTATTTTTTCCAATCCAAGTATAAATTTTTGTTAGTGAAACTACTATATCATTAGGAATAATGAATCTTTCGATATTTAATACTGTACTCATAAACTTCCTCTTTTCAAAAAGCCTTCTATGAGAAATTTATTGAGGATTATC
>DUVT01000113.1 GCA_012840905.1 Acholeplasmataceae bacterium | reverse complement strand
TTTTCTTTAAAATTAATAATTTCTTCTAATAAAGAAATCTTTTCTTGTTTACTTAAACTTTCATTAAATGAATAACTAAGTTTATTAATTAATTTAACTAAGGATGAAGACTGTTTTAATTCAGCTTTAATTAACTCAGCATCACTTACTTGCATATTTGTAAGATCTAATTCAGTCTCTCTAGCTTCTAAGAAATTATTTAGTAATTCGTATTGTTCTTTACTTAAGATACTTGCTTTATTTCTTTCTAAGAAGTAATTTACTGGGTCATCTTCAGTAGTTGCATGTGTTGCCCACATAAAAATGTAAAAGGCAACTGTACCATTACTTCTGTAATCATTGTAATAACGATAATAATTACCAAATTCTAAAATTGTATTTGCCATTAAGTTTTTCGTATCTTTAAAGATTACTTTATTTAAATATTCAGGAAGATGTGTAAAGAATGTACCTTCCCTTACGCGCCAACTCATTAAACCTGTAAATACGAGCGGAGCATAACTAATTGGCAGGAATTGCAAATGACCAAAATCTCCCCAATCCGTAACTATAACTCCTTCGCCACCATGAACGTGAGTATAGACGCAGGCATTTTGAATGTTTTCCCACCAATCGTTTGTTCTTCCCAAGAAACTACACCAAGATGTAGTTGCTGGCGCAGCTAAAAATTTAATATTTAAATCACTTAATTGTTTTAAATGTCTATTGAATGGATAGTTTGCATCATAGCCCCAATCAATAAACAACATTTCTTCTGGAAGTCTATGCAACAATTCAGGATGATTAATTAAAACATCACCCCAAATCATTGGAGTCTTATTGTATTTTTTAACTTCCTCATATGCTTTTAACACAAAGTCAATATAGACATTACCTAGTCCCTCTTTTTCAACTGCCTCTTTTGATTTTCCTTTTCCAAGTTCGAAAGGTTCATCAAAGTTCATATTGAAATATTTAGAGTTACTGTAAGGCAACATATCTTTATACATTGCTTTTACAAGTTCCAATGATCTTGGGTCTAATGGATTAAGCGTAGACGCTTTCCTTTGTCTTCCCCATAAAAAGATTCCTTCAGGAACTTCAGCTAAATCTTTATATTCCTCTGTTTCTAACCATTTAGTCATATGCCCAAAACCATTTTGGTTTGGTACTAAATCAACCATTCGGCTATTAGCATATCTTTCTATTTCTTGATATTCCTCAACAGAAATATAATTATTTTCTTTTAAAAATTGTGTGAATGATGGATAACCATAACTAAACCCTTCGACATACAACTCAAAGTGATTCATTTTAACTTCACTTATTAGGTCGATAACTTGTTTAACGGTTTCAACAGTAGGAACTTTATCCCTACTAATATCCATCATAAAACCCCTAATCTTAAGATCAGGCTCGTCAAAAATTTCTAAACATCTAACTTTATCTTTTGCTTGTCTTAAAATTTGTTTTAAAGTAACGCTTCCATAATAAGCACCGTTTTCTTTATTATAGAAAACTGTTATCCCGTCTTCTTCTACTCTTACCCTATAAGCTTCTTCCCCAAGCTTCTCATCTTTTAAAAATTTAAGTGTAGCATTTTCCTTGCTACCTTGTTCTTCGATTTCGAGAAATTCGTTTAAGTAATTAAAAACGTTTACTAGTCTTCCTTCAAAAAAAACGACTAGTTTCTCACCAATAGAAAAAAATCCGTCCTTAAGCACTTGTTGCTTGACATTCGGGAAAATTTTATACATGTTATTTCTCCTACCCTAATTTCTTAGTATAAATTTAGATTAATACCATTTTACCTTTCATATTATTATACACTAAAACCCCTTTCTTTTCAAGGAGTTATTTTGATTATTTTCCTGTATATTCCCCATATTTAAAAAGCCTCTCTTGACAAAGAAAGGCTTAATTTTTATAATTTAAATTTCTTTAACTTCTCTAGTCCATAGTTTCTTTAGTTTTTCTCTTGCTTCCACAAGTGATGCTGGTGCATCTTTTACTAAATCACGATACGTGAAGAAAATAACACCTGAAATATTATCATAGTTTTGATTGTATTTTAACTGATTTATAATTTCTTCACTATTACTCCAATTACCTTCATCAGAGTAACGATATAAACCTTGACCCATGTAAAGCTTAGTATTTGTTTCTTTAGAAATCTCAGCCCACCATTTCGCAAGATCTGCATATTTAACTAACTCGAATTTAGTTCCATCTTTTCCAGTTTTCCAATTATCAAACTCGAAATAGTTTTGAGGAACAACATAATCAATCCAGCCTTCTTTCATCCAAAGATAAACATCAGCAAAAAGACCAGTATAACAGTTATAACAACTATGATGATTATTCGATCCTTTTTCCCATGCAGATTCACTTTCTTCAGTAAAGTATTTTTTATTAGTACGATAAATTCCAAATGGAGAAATACCAAATTCAACTTTACGTGGAAGCGTCTTTAATTTCTCATGCATCTTCTTAATTAGTAAATCAACATTGTTTCGACGGAAGTCGCTTAATTTTTCGAATCCTGATTTTGCAAATTTTTCTTGTTCAGCTGGGTCTCTAATTTCTTCATAAGGATAGAAATAATCATCCATATGAATTGCTTTTACATCATATTTACTTGCAATTTCATATGCAACATCAGATACATATTCCCTTACTTCTTCTGAAGCAGGATCTAAAATTAGTTTATCTAAAACTGTTTCAATCACTAAATCAGGTCTTTTTCTTGCAAAGTTTTTCTCATGTAATGTGTTTAAAAACTCTTCCTTAGTCATATTTAAGTCAGTAAATTTTTGACCTGATACACGATAAGGATTTAACCATGCATGAACAGTAATATTTGCTTTTTTAGCTTCTTCAATAAAGTAGCCAAAAACGTCAAACCCAGGATATTTACCTTCTTCACCAGTAATAAAACGGCTCCAAGGTGCTAAGTCAGATTCATATAAAGCATCATTAGTTGGGCGTACTTGAAAGATAACCGTATTCATATTATACTCTTTAACTTTTGCAATGACTCCACGTAAATATGCCTTATAACTCTCTACTTCTTCTATTTTAGGTAAGTCAATATTTCCTACTGTAGAAAACCAAACACCTCTTAATTCTTCATCTTTTTCTACATAATCCCCAATCAATACTTCCTTATCTGATTGAAAATACGTAACATTTCCTTCGCCTAAAAAGCGCTTAATCGGCTTCATATAACTCCTCCAAAATTTTTATTGTTTTTCGATCACTATCGAGTTCTACTTCTAAACCAATCGGTAAACTAATAAATGGTAAATCATGACCACTACTAAAATTAGTTATAATTGGTACATTTAAATCAATAAAATATTCATTTATTATTTCATCAATTGTAAATGAATTTTCAGTTTGTTTTATGTTTGAAAAATAACCAAAAACAAATCCTTTAGCTTTTTTCAAACTGCCACTTAATCTAAGACTTGAAAAGTAGCGATCAATCGCATAAGGGGCTTCATCAACATCTTCAATAAAGATAATTTTATCAGTAAAATCCACTTCATATGGTGTACCTATTAAGGTTGCAATTAAACTTAAATTACCGC
>DUVT01000112.1 GCA_012840905.1 Acholeplasmataceae bacterium | reverse complement strand
TTTCGTTTTATTCTATTTTCCCTTAATACAACCGAATTGATTGTATCAAAGTAATTGTTTTTTTATGGTGCGCCAAATAGGACTTGAACCCATAACCTCCTGGTTCGAAGCCAGGCACTCTATCCAGTTGAGCTATTGGCGCAAATCTAAAGACTGTAAATTTTCATTACAGTCTTTATTTGTTTTTATTCAAAAGTAATTTTATTTACTGTTTCTCTATCAAGTCTCTTAATCACTTCTACAAGCAACTTAACTGCATTTTCATAGTCATCTTTATGTAAGATTGATGTATGAGAATGAATGTATCTAGTTGCAATACAGAAACTCATTGCAGGAACTCCTTGATGAACTAATGATACTGCACCAGCATCAGTTCCACCGCGTTTCAAGTAATCAAGTTGGAATGGAATGTTGTGTTCTTTTGCAACTTCAAGAACCACTTCTCTTAGGCCAACATGACCAATTAAAGCTCCATCATAAACTAGTATTGCTGGACCTTCCCCCATTTTTACAGACATATCTGTTCCTGGAGTGTCTTTTGCAATCCCAACATCCACTGCAAAACAAATATCAGGATTAATCATTTGACCAGAAGTTTTAGCACCACGTAAGCCAACTTCTTCTTGAACTGTTCCAACACCATATACGATGTTTGGATGTTTTTCTTTCTTTAAGCGTTTTAATACTTCTATCGCTATTGCACAACCAATTCTATTATCCCATGCTTTTCCAAGTAAATAATTTGGGTTTGCAAGCGGAGTGAAAGAAATTGCAGGTGTAATCATATCACCAACTCTAACTCCTAGTTTTTCAACTTCTTCTTTATCTTTTACACCAAGATCTAAGAACATATCATCAATCTTAGCTGGATTTTTTAATTCTTCAGGACTTAGTAAGTGTGGTGGTTTTGATCCAATTACCCCACGATAAACTTTTCCTTCTCTAGTAGTTACGTTAAATTCTTGAGCTAACATAACTTGGCTCCACCATCCACCTACAGTTTGGAATTTTAAAAATCCTTCATCAGTAATCTTTGTTACTATCATACCGATTTCATCCATATGGCCAGCTACCATAATTTTTGGTCCATTTTCATCGCCAACAAGTCTTGCAGCTATTGAACCTAAACCATCAACCATAATATCTTCTTTATCTACTACTTCAAGGAAATGTTTTTCCATATATTTTCTTACTTCTTTTTCATAACCACCAATACCATTTAATTCTGATAGTTCTTTTAAAAACTCTAAATCTTTAGTTAGTTTCATTATTACTTCCTCCTATACCCTAACTTCGTCTTTTTGTTCTTCTTCAGGGATAATTACATCATCGCTTGTTGGTTTAGGATCCTTTAGAGGAATTTTTTCTTCTAATTCTTTTTCTTTTTGTTTTTCAAGAGCTTTCTTTGTTTCATCTTTAGCTAATTGTTCATAACGATAATTTTTATAGTGACCAATTCCACTAATTGAAATAAAGATTGAAGCTAAAATACAAAGTACAAGTACGATCCAAGCCATAACTCTTTCATTTAAGAAGTTATTAAATAAGATACCAGTTCCAAGTGTAAAGATTCCAATATGAACAAAG
>DUVT01000111.1 GCA_012840905.1 Acholeplasmataceae bacterium | reverse complement strand
TCATTGGTGTAGGTAATTCTTTTGCATTAAATCCACCTAAATAATTGTAAAGTGATAATCCACTTAATTCGCTAGCTGCTTTTGCAACTGCCATAGAAACACCTAAGATTGCGTTAGCACCTAATTTACCTTTGTTAGGTGTTCCATCTAATTCAATCATTAATCTGTCGATTCCAACTTGATCAAAAACGTTCATTCCAATAACTTCTGGACCGATAATATCATTTACGTTTTCAACTGCTTTTAAAACACCTTTTCCAAGGTAACGGCTTTTGTCTCCGTCACGTAATTCAACTGCTTCATGTTCACCAGTAGATGCACCACTAGGAACCATCGCTCTTCCAAATGCTCCACTCTCAGTATAAACTTCAACTTCAACAGTTGGATTACCACGAGAATCTAATACTTCGCGAGCATAAACTTCTGTAATAAATGGCATAATTTTTCTTTTTCCTTTCTTATTATTTTTTTATTAAACTTTTACCAGTCATAATTGCTGGTTTTTCAAGTCCTAGTAAATCTAACATAGTAGGAGCGATATCCGCTAAAATCCCACCATCTCTAATTTCAATACCTTCTTTTGTGATAATACATGGAACCGGATTTGTTGTATGAGCAGAGAATAATCTACCTTCTTCATCTAGTAACTTTTCCGCATTCCCGTGATCAGCTAATACGATTAATGTACCATTAACTTTTCTAACTGCTTCATAAACTTTTCCTAAACATTCATCAACAACTTCAACTGCTTTCTTTGCAGCTTCGAAAACTGTCGTATGACCAACCATATCTGGATTTGCATAGTTAAGAATGATTGTATCAAATTCTTCACTATTAATTGCATCGACAACTTTTTCAGTTACTTCATAAGCACTCATTTCAGGCTTAAGGTCGTATGTTGCAACTTTTGGCGATGGAACAAGGATTCTAGTAGCACCTTCGATTTCCTTATCTTCGCCCCCATCAAAGAAATATGTTACGTGAGCATATTTTTCTGTTTCCGCAATTCTTAATTGCTTTAAGCCATGTTTAGAAATAACTTCACCATAAGTATCATTTAATTCTTGTAAATTGAATACGATTCCATCCGCTTTTACTGTTTCACTATAAAGCATCATTGATACAAAGTGTAAATTATTAAATTCTTTTTTTGTATCAATATCAACTAATGCTGGATTAGTTAATGCTGTTGATAATTGAATAGCTCTATCTGGACGGAAGTTTGCAAAAATTACACTATCTCCATCATTGATGTTTGTGTTCTTTTCTACAATAAACGGAACAACAAACTCATCAGTCACACCTTCAGCATATGACTTTTCAATACCTTCTTTATAATCATATAAAGGTGCATCGTTATAAACTAAAGCATCGTATGCTTTTTTTGTACGACTATAGTTTTTGTCTCTATCCATCGCATAATAACGACCACTTACTACACCGATTTTACTATTTCCAACTTCTTTAATTTTTGCAGCTAGTTGGTCTAAATATGGAAGTGCACTCTTAGGTGGAACATCACGTCCGTCTAAAAAGGCATGGACTACTACTTCTTTAATTCCACTTTGTACACCACGCTCTAGTAAGTATAATATGTGGTTAATGTGTGAATGAACTCCACCATCGCTTAATAATCCCATAATATGAAGACGGGAATTATTTTTAAGCGCATGTTTTACAGCATTGTCGATTGCTGGCATTTTAATTAGTTCATCATTTTTAACTGCTATATTTACTCTAGTTAAACTTTGATAAACGATTCTTCCAGCTCCCAAGTTTAGATGTCCAACTTCACTATTACCCATTTGTCCTTCTGGTAAGCCAACTGCTTCACCACTTGTAGTTAGGGTTGTATTTGGATATGTTTTTAGTAAGTGATCCATTGTTGGCTTATTTGCTGCCATAACAGCATTTCCTTCAACTTGTTCACTTATTCCGTAACCATCTAAAATTGCAAGCATTACTAAATTTTTCTTACTCATTATTCATTTAGCTCCTTACATTCTTTAACTTTATTATACTATTAATCACGGTCTCTTTCAAGAATAGACCTATTGAAAATGTATTCACTCATTTCAGTTAAAATCTAACTGGATTTGTTTAAACCTTACAATAATTTCTCTTGTAGCAAGAACTAAGATTGGAAAACGTAAGACTAATATAATTAATCTTCTTGGCAATCCTGATGCTACATAGATCCAGTCATTACCACCTTCAACTAACATTGCAATCGAATTGATTGATGTTTCTAACAGTGAAGTTAGTAAAATAATTAAAGCGAATTTCCACCAGTTTAGTTTTGCAATTCTTAAGATATATCCACTTACGCCCCAAATCATAGTAGATATAGTATAGATACTCCAAATAGAACCAAATGGAGACATTAAGATATACACAGTATCAGTAATAAATCCAACTGCTAGTCCATACCATGGTCCTAAATAATAACCCGCAAGCAATAATGGAATTGCAAACAGGGAAATTCTAAAATCACCAAAATGAAGAGCATACATTTTCAAAATTGATGCTATCGCAGCAAATAGCGCTGCAAACACTATATTTCTAATATCTTTATTACGCATATTCCCACCTCAATTTATTACAGTTTATTATACCACAATATAAAAAAAATTGAATATTTTTTAAAATAAAAAAGTAGTCGCTTACCAACTACTATTGTTTATAATTGAATATTGTCTTAAGAGCATTCTTTTCTAGGCGGGAGACTTGTGCTTGAGAGATACCTATTTCATTAGCAATTTCCATTTGTGTCTTTCCTAAATAATATCTTTCCCGAATAATATTTCTTTCTCTTTTTGAAAGTCGCTTCATCCCGTCTTTAATAGTTAACTCTAAAATCTTTCTATCTTCTGAGTTTTCATCATCTTTAATTTGATCAATTAAATAAATCTCATCGGTACCATTATTATATATAGGTGTATAGATAGAAATAGGATCTTGAATTGCTTCTAAAGAAATAATAACATCAATTTCTTCAACTCCTAATTCTTTCGCTATCTCTTCAGTTGTTGGTTCTCTTTGATGTTCTTTTAAAAAATATTCTTTATATTGGAGTGCTTTATAAGCGATATCT
>DUVT01000013.1 GCA_012840905.1 Acholeplasmataceae bacterium | reverse complement strand
ACGAATTACTATTTGACTGTGTTAGTGAAGAAGTTGAGATAATGGAAAAAATAGTTAAAGAAGAAATGGAAAAAGCATATAAATTAAGTGTAAAACTTGAAGTGGGAACGGGTTACGGAAATTCATGGCTTGAAGCCAAATAATGAAAGGGTGAGTTTATGGAAGTAATTAAGGTAAGAAGGAGTATTCGCAAGTTTAGTAAGGAAGCAATTAGTGAAGAAAATTTGGATAAGTTAGTTAGAGCAGGAATGCAAGCTCCAACTGCAACTAATCAGCAAGCTAATTGTTTTTATATTGTGAGAAAAAGAGAGAACTTAGATATCCTTGGAGACAAATTACAAAATGCAAGAATGTTAAAAGATGCTAATGCTGCGATTGTTGTTTTAATTAATAAAAATAAGTTAAATAAACCAACTATGAAAAGTCAAGATGCTGCTAGCGCAACAACTAACATTCTACTCGAAGCAACTTACCTGGGGATTGGCTCATGTTGGTGTGGGATATATCCAAATGTAGAACGAATGGATATAATAAGGGAAGTACTTAAACTTGAAGAAGATTTTATACCTTTTTCAATTATTGCCCTTGGCTATCCAGAAAATGAAAATCAATTTTATTTTATTGATAGATATGATGAAGCAAAGGTGTTTAGGGATTAATTATGCCAGAATTACCAGAAGTCGAAACAGTTAAAAATACATTAAGAAAAAATGTTATAGGAAAAGAAATTAAAGAAGTTAAAATTTACTATCCAAAAATTATTCGCAATTTAACACCTGAAGAATTTAGGGAAAAGTTAAAAGGCGAAAGGATAGTTGAGATAGATCGTCGAGGGAAGTATTTAATCTTTATTTTTAATAACTATATTTTAGTTAGTCATTTAAGAATGGAAGGTAAATACAACCTAATGCAAAATGAAGAATTAAGTAAACATGAGCATGTTGTGTTTGAATTTACTGATGGTTATAATCTTCGTTATCATGATGTAAGAAAGTTTGGAACAATGGATTTATTTCCTAAAATGGAAATTACTAAGTTATATAAACTTGCACCACTAAATAAAGTTGCTCCAGATCCATTTTCAAGTGACTTTGAATTTGATAGTGTATATCAAAAATTGAAAAAAGCAAACAAACCAATTAAATCTGCACTATTAGATCAAACAATTGTAAGTGGAATTGGCAATATTTATGTTGATGAAATTCTTTTTATGAGTAGAATTCATCCGCTTGAAATTGCAAAAAATTTAAGTAGAGATAAGGTAGAAGAAATTATCAACCACTCAAAAGTAGTTCTTAATAAAGCTATATCACTTGGTGGAACAACAATAAAAAGTTTTACTTCAAGTCATAGTATTAGTGGTAGATTCCAAAATGAATTACTAGTTCATACGAAGACAAGTTGTCCAGAATGTAGTAAGGAAATTACGAAAATTAAAGTTGGCGGACGAACATCTTATATCTGCGAAGACTGTCAAAAAATGATTGACAAAACCCTTTAAACATAATAAACTAAGGTATAGGTGTAAAGGAAATGATTATTGGAATTACAGGTTCAATTGCAACAGGTAAATCTACAGTTACAAAGTACTTAAGTGAAAAAGGCTATAAAATTATTGATTCAGATAAAATAGTTCACAAACTCTTATCAACAAGTAGTGTTTTAAGTGAAATTAGTTTAGCCTTTGGAAGAGATTTAATAGTAGATGGTGTACTTGTAAGAAAGTTGCTTGCAAGAATGATATTTGATGATGAAGAAAAACGTAAATTATTAAATAGTATAATTCATCCACGTGTCATTAGTGAAATCAAAGAAGAAACAAATAATTATAAAGGCGTTAAAGATAATTTAATCTTTGTAGATATACCACTACTTTATGAAGAAAAGTTAGAGTACTTAGTTGATAAAATTATAGTTGTCTATGTTCCAAAGAATATTCAATTAGAACGCTTGATGGCGCGTGATGGAATTGATCTTGATTATGCAAATAAAAAGATTAATGCAAGCATGGATATTGAACTTAAAAAAGAAAAAGCTGACTATATAATTGATAACAGTAAAGACGTAGATTCAACTTACAAGCAAGTTGATGAGGTCCTTAGGAGGATTTTAAATGAGATTTAAAGATTATTTTAATAATGATTTTGAAACAGGCGAAAATCATTATTTACCAGAACTAAAGACAAGATATTATCGTTGTACAAAAGAACAAGCAATTGATGCTGTCTTAGCTTTAGTTGAAGAAGAAAATGCGCAAATGAAAGACATCGTTGAACAATACAATGAATACTTTTTCCAAGGGAAAGACTATACTTGTATTATCACAATAACAGGGACAAGAATTGCTGAAACGGCAATTGATATTAAAGTTACAACTTATAAACTTATTCCAAGGGGATTAGGTAAAAAGATTATTGAGAGAATGTATAAATATTTTGATTCTAAATTACCGTTTAAAGGGGTTAGTTTATATAAAGATTAATTAGAATCGGAGAGGAGTATTAAATGAGTTTAGATTTAAATAGTACATTTAAAATAGCTCGTGAGCATAATTTAGGTGGAGAAGACTATCACGTATTGAGCCAATTATATTTACCTATAATGGGTATAGATAGTTTCTCACTATATATGTACTTATTTAGCCTAAAAGATAACGAAAGCTATTTTTTCAAAAAAGTTGTTGATGCCCTAAATTTAAATACTCCTAAATTTTTGGAAAGAGCATTTTCAAAGTTAGAGGCTCTTTCTTTAATTAAACTTTTTTATAATGAACAAAAAGGTTATTATATAAATTTATATACTCCGGTATGTAAGTATTCATTCTTTGAAAATTCTATTCTTGCTAATTTCTTATATGAACAAATAGGCGAAATGGAATTTACTAAATTAAGTAAAGATGTACTCACAAACCCAAGAGGTTACAAAGAGATTACTAAATCATTTGATGATGTCTTTGAATTTAAAGACCAAAACATCGAAAGCTTATTTACAAAAATAATTAGACTAAAAACTAAACCAGATATTAAAATTGAAAATCCAAATTTCGATTACATATTCTTTAAGATGAATTTTGATACTGAATTTTTGGATTCAAAAATATTAGATGATGAAGAGTTCAAAAATCAAATTCTTGCCATTTCTTATAACTATCAATTAAATGAAGAAGAAATGAAAGAAGTAATAATGAATACAATCGAAATTGATAAAGATTTAACATACCAAGATATAAGTAAGAATGCAAGAAAGTACTTCCAAAAGAAGAATCGAAATACAAAACGTGTAGTAGTAACTAAGGAACCAGATGCCTTTATTACAAGTGCATTAGATGACGAACATTATTCATTTATTTCAAAGATT
>DUVT01000110.1 GCA_012840905.1 Acholeplasmataceae bacterium | reverse complement strand
TTGCAATGCAAAAAAAAGCAAGTATATAATTATTATATACCCGCCAATAAGATTGCATACTAAAACTATGCAATACCAATAGTCAAGCAATTTACGGTCGCTTGGTAGAAACTGAGGAACCAATTATCCTCATTATATTGGCGAATGCTCTTTATTTACAGTAACAAAACTATGCTTCCATTTTATCACTATAGATTACAGTTTTCAATTAATAATTGCAAAATAAAAACATTTTCTTAAATTTGTTGTTTATACACTCTAACTTCATAAGGCTTTAGTTTTTCATCATTCTCTTTATAGTTTGATAAAACTAACTCAAAATCAGCTAAATCATACGGAGATTTTAACTTTAATTCTTTTTCAGAAAAACTTGCGACTATTAAGTATTTTTCGTTATTGTAAATTCTTTCATACATTGCAAAGTGTTTATTTTTAGGATAGTGTTCTAAATAATCTCCATAGATTAAAGCTTTTGAATTTTTCTTAAATTTAATTAATTTTCTATAATAATTTAATATCGAATCATCATCCTTTAGATTGTTTTCTACATTTATTTCTTTATAATTAGGATTTACCTTAAGCCAAGGTTCGCTTTCTGAAAATCCTGCATAAAGCGCATCTCTCCATTGCATTGGACTTCTTGCGTTATCTCTACTCATAAGTTTTATTTTTCTCATCATTCGCTTATGAGAAAATTTAAACTTGCTTCTTCCAAATTTATAAATGTTATGAGTTTCAATATCTTTATAATCATTTAAATCTTCGTATGCAGGATTAGTCATTCCTATCTCTTGACCTTGATAAATGTATGGAGTACCTTGTTGTAAAAAGAGATAGGTTGCAAGCATCTTTGCACTTTCTTTATGATATTTTAGACTCCCAAAACGATTTATGCTTCTTGGCTGATCATGGTTTTCAAAATACAAACTATTCCAACCCTTACCATTAATTTTATATTGCCATTTGGAGAGTGCCTTTTTTAATTTCCTAACTTTAAATTTTGTAGGGAACCACTTAATCAAAAAGTTATCTGCTGCCATATGGTCAAATTGAAAAACCATATTAAGTTCATCAACACCTTCTTTAATATAAGTTAGTGCAATTTCTGGTGTAATAAATACACATTCACCAACAGTAAACATATTATAATCCTTAAATACATCATTTTTAAATTCTTGTAAATATTCATGTATCTTAGGACCATTTAAATAATGTTCGCTACCTCTTAAAATTGGCAAGATACTTTTACCATTTGGTAAGCCTTCAGTTTTAGAAATAATATTTATTACATCACATCTAAAACCATCTACACCAAGATCTAACCAAAATCTTAAAATTTTCTTTATTTCTTCTCTTACTTTTGGATTAGCTAAATTTAAATCTGGTTGTCTTTTACTAAACAAATGTAAATAATAATCATCAGTATCCGGATTATACTCCCAAGCATCTCCACCAAAGAACGAAGTCCAATTATTTATTTCATCCTTGTCTCTAAAGAAGTAATAATCACGATACTTACTATTTTTATTTTTTCTTGCATCTAAAAACCATTCGTGTTCATCAGATGTATGATTAATAACTAAATCCATAATTAGTTTTATGCCATTTGCATGAAGTTTAGTTATCAGTTCTTTAAAATCAGCTAAAGTTCCATACTCAGGTAAAACCTTATAGTAGTTACGAATATCATATCCGTAATCATCAAGTGGAGAATCATATATAGGTGATAACCAAATAACATCTACACCTAAATCTTTTAAGTAATCAATCTTCTCGATTATCCCTCTTAAATCTCCTATACCATCATTATTAGAATCATTAAAACTCCTTGGATAGATTTGATAAACAAAACTTTCTTTATACCATCTCATCTTACTTTCTCCAAATGTTTGCTAAGCCTTTAAAGATTCTAAAATTCATTAAATCTATTAAAGCTTGCATTTGTCTTAAGGTAATTATGCCACCACTCATTGTTGCAATAGTTCTTAGTGGGGTTTTACCAATTGTATTATTTATTACCTTTGTTAACCAATTTTTATCGTCTTGCTTATAAAACTTACTAGCTTCTTTATAAACCATCTTATACATGATTTTTCCAATCAATGTATGTTTTACATCTTCTAAATTATTATCTAGCGTATAGGGACGTTTCTTCTTAATATTTCTAGGTGGTAATTCATAACTAAACAACTTCTTAAAATCTTCATCAGTTACTTTATCAAGATTAAAGTAGTTTGATTTTTCATGAGGAATAAAGTCAGGATCATTTTCTTTTCTTTCTACTTCCTTACTTAATATAACTTCTCTTGCGTTTTTACAAATCTCTACTTTATATATTCCTTTATCAACATTAAATCGCTTTAAGTTTACATCATAATAACTAAAATCATTATACTCAAGACTAAACTTAACTTCTTCTTCTTGATTTGGCTCTAGTTCAACTTTACTAAAGCGTCTTAGTTCTCTAAGTGGTTTATGTACACTTGAATTATTATTTTGAATAAACAATAAAACAACTTCACTAGCTTTTACATTTCCAGTATTCTTGATTTTCACGCTAACATTGATTTTTCCATCTTTTGTGATATCATTATTATCAATAGTTAAATCACTATATTGAAAACTACTGTAACTTAAACCATAACCAAATGGGAATAAAACATTTTTATTAAATGTTTCATAATAACGATATCCAACATAAATACTTTCTTGATAATAAACTGCATTATTAGAATTTGCAAAGTTTTTTGTTGTTATGTCATCTTCAATCTTAATTGGATTAGTATATGCAAGTCTTCCTGATGGACTAACTTTACCATAAATTATATCTAAAAGTGGCGTACCACTATCAAACCCAAGTAAGTGCGAATTTATAATTCCTTTAACTTTATTTACAAATGGCATTGCTACTGCACCACCTGTAAATAAATTCACAACAACATTTGAATTAACCTTACTTACTTCATCAATTAATCTTAAGTGTTCAATAGGTAGATCAATACTAGTTCTATCAAGACCTTCTGTTTCGTAATCATCAGGTAGTCCTGCCATAATTAGCACTTTATCATAATTACCTGCTTCTTTTATTGCTTCATTTAGTAACTCTTCGCTATTTTCTTTTTGATCTAAACTATAACCTTTTAGATATTTATAATTTGTAGTATAATTATCAATTTTTGAAAGTAGCGTCGATATAGAATATAAATTTACAAATGAACTACCGCCACCTTGATTTCTAGGCTTCTTGGCAAACTCACCAATTATTAAGACTTTCTCATCTTTAGAAAAAGGAAGGACACCATCGTTTTTAAGTAGAACTATTGAATCCCTTGCAACATCTCTTGCAACCTCTTCTACATACTCTCTATCTAAATGGAGTGGTGTTACATCTTTATATTCATTTACCAACTTAATTACTCTATTAGCGCTTCTATTAATTTCTTCTTCGCTTACTTCACCTTTTTTATATGCCTTAGTAATTAGCCTTTCACTATAGCCATAAGTTGCAGGCATTTCTAAATCAAGTCCTGCTTTTAAACTTTTTACTGGATTACTAACTGCCCCCCAATCTGAAACTACTAATCCTTCATATTTAAATTCGTCTCTTAAAATATCTGTTAGTAGCCATTTGTTTTGGGAGGCTAATTCTCCATTTAATTTATTATAACTACACATTACAGTTTTTGGTTTTGCTTGGAGGGCTAGCTCGAAGTTTTTTAAATATATTTCTCGAAGTGCTCTTTCATCAACTACAGCATCAATGTTGAAACGATAATCTTCTTGGTTATTAACCGCAAAATGTTTTAAGCTAGTTCCAACATTATTTTCTTCTACACCTTCAATATAATTTTTAGCTAAGATACCAGATAAGTAAGGATCTTCTGAGAAGTATTCAAAATTTCGTCCACACATAGGGTTTCTTTTAATATTAATCCCTGGAGCAAGTAGTACATTTACACCTAAACTTCTTGCTTCTTTGCCTAGTGCATCTCCCATTTTATAAGCAGTTTTTGGGTTAAAAGAACATGCTAAAGTTGCTAGTGCAGGAAACAAAGTAGCTGGTTCACTACTAGATATTCCTAAGTTATCACCAAAATCAATTTGTTTTCTAATTCCATTAGGACCATCACTTAAAAGAATAGAAGGAAGTTTTCCTTCTATTTTTGCAGTATGCCAAACGTCTATGCCATTCAAAAGTTTAATCTTTTCAAATATATTCACTTGGCCCTCCCTACTTTATTTTTATATTTTTTTCAAATTCTTCATTACCTATTTTAATCTTCACTTCACCAATACAGTTATTAGCTTTGCTTCTTACCCAAAAGGCAGCCACGCCACCAAGTAAGCTAAAGCTTTTCTTACCTAATACTTCTAAGTTTTTATTTACTTCTACTTTTACAACATCATTTGCATATCTTAAAACATTTCCATCTTGGTCAACTTTTTTAATAACAATCCTCGTTGCATCATAGGTGTCACTATGAACTAGACTATCTTTATCAAGCATAATTTC
>DUVT01000109.1 GCA_012840905.1 Acholeplasmataceae bacterium | reverse complement strand
ATCTTTTAAGCCTTCCCTAAATACAGGAATAATTATCCCATATTCTTTATCAAAAAGAATCCTGTCATTTAATTCTTTATAGACAAACCTTACACTTAAATCTACATAATAACAAACCGGAAACTCTAATCCCTTAGACATATGTATTGTCATCATATTAATTGCATCTTTTGCAATCTCACTTTTCATGCCAATATCAATATCTAAATCTTTACTATTAATTATTTCTTCTAAATAGTTAATTGCATCAAGTAAGGTAAAATTTAAATTATCAAACTCACTAAACTTTGCTAGAAAATAATTTAATTTATTTTCTTTATCTTCTACATCACCAAGTTTAACTACTTTATAATAAATGTCAAATTCTTTGTAAATTTCCCCCAAAATTTCGCTCAGGGTCAAATTTTCAACCTTTCGCGAAATATTAATCAAGGAACTGTATATTTTAGGAAAACGCAAATTTAAGCCTTCCTTAATATCTCCTAAAAAGATTAAAGAAATATCCTTATCACTTGCTTCTACAAGAAAACTTCTTAATAAACTTAAAATTGCATCTTTAAAATTATCTTTATAATACTGTAAATCATTTAAAGAATGAATTGCTCTTAAGATGTTTTTAATAACATAAATTTCGTTACTCCTAATAAAGTCTTCTTCTTTATGAATTACAAGTGGCAAATTAAAATATTCAAATACTTTTTTATATGTTTCAAAGTTTTTCTTACCACTTGCTAGGATTGTAAAATCACCAAAGTGAGCATCTCTTAACGTACCAAGCTTTTTATCAAATACTTGATACTTTTCATCAATTTTTTTCTTTATATCGCGCGCAACTATAAATGCTTCTTTTTCAACACTAGTTAAGTCAGATTCATCACTTTCATATGTAAGAATATCAAAGTTATAGTCTTGAGGGGCTATGTTTTTTAAGTAAGCGAGATTTCCAAATTTCAAACTATGATTATCATCATAATCAACCCCACCTAACTCTAAGCTCATAACCTTATTAAAAACTAAATTAATATTATCTAATACTTCTTTTCTAGATCTAAAGTTTTTTACAAGATCAATTGCAACATCTTTATTACTTGCTTTAAAATCTAAATATTTATTTTTAAAGATTTCTGGATTAGCATTACGAAAACGATAAATTGATTGCTTTATATCGCCAACCATATAAACATTATTGTTTGAAATTTTACTAATTAATGCTTCTTGAATATCATTTGTATCTTGATATTCATCGATTAAAATCTCATAAATATGGCTTTGATAATAATCTCTTAATTCATTGTTAGTTTCAAATAGAGTAATTGCTAACTTTGCGATATCTAAAAAGTCAAATAAATTTATCTTTTTCTTATAATCCCAAAATCTTGATTCTACTTCTTTTACTATTTTAATAATCACACTAGCATGATCTTTAGTACTTTTTAATTCATTTATAATTTCATCTTCACTTGCATAACTAAGCATGCTTTTGAGTTCTTTTAATAAATCGGAAATTTTAACTCTTTCACGTCTAACTAACTCTTTTTCTTCTATATCACCATTTCTTGGTATTTGTGGTAGTTTTATATCTACAGATTCTCGAAAACCACGGTATGTTCTAGATGCTAGTAAATCAGCAAGACTATCCTTTAATCTTTCACTATAATTTACTAATACTTCATCTGTAATAATATTATCAATTCTTCTTAGATGTTTTCTAATTCTCTCAACTGTAAATTTTATTAAATCAAGATATTCAGTAAGGCGATCATTATATACTACTTCATTATAGTAATTAGCTATATAACTTTCTAAATACTTATCTTTATCGATTAATAAGTCCAATCCTAAACAGATTTGGAAAAGGTATTGTTGGAGGAGGTTATCATTTTTGATTGTAAATGTATTTATAAAATCATAAAATGCTTTATTCTCACTTTCATAGAAATCATTAAAAACATCATTGATAATTTCCTTACGTTTTAAATCAAGTAAAACCTTATCGCCAATATTAATCTCTCTACTTACATCAAGAAAGTAGTGATATTTTTTTACTATCTCTAAAGCAAATGAGTCGAAAGTTTGAATATTTGCTTGGTCAAGATAAGTTAAGTTATTAGTTAGTTCTGGATGAGTAGAGACAATTTTTTGGAGTTCACTTCGAACTCTCTCTTTCATCTCAGATGCTGCAGCTTTAGTAAAGGTTAATACTATTAAGCGGTCTATACTAACCCCTTTTTTTAAAATTTCAATTATTCTCTCAGTTAAAACAGCAGTCTTACCACTTCCAGCACCAGCACTTACGAGAATGTTTTTACCATGTTCATGGATTGCTTGCCACTGCTCATCGCTCCAAATTACATTTTTAGGTTTAATTGGAATCATCTTTTCCTCCAAGAAATTCAAAATCTTCATACTTTTCTAGCACTTCATAATCACGATTAGTTCTAAAACATAAATCTTGATAAGGACAATAAATACAAGAATCAAAGTTACCAACTTGTTTCGGGTTAATTTTGAAGTTACCTTTTTTTATATTACTAACAGCATCAGTAATTTTTTCTTCTGTAAAGTTTAACAATCTACTAAATGTTTCATTATCAATTACACGTTTTAGAGTTGTACTATAAAATGAGCCATCATTTTTAAATCTAATGCCTTTTATATATTTACTTGTTGCTTCAATGTTTTGATCGATTAAATTTAAAATCTCTTTATCGCTATTACTATAACCTGAGAGCTTAAAGTGATCATACAACTGTTCTAAATATGTTTTATTTTCTTCGTAACCAAATGGATTTGTAGGTAGGACACCTTGGAGGTAGCCACCAGCAAATTTATACTTCTTGGCTCCACTATTATTTAAAAAGTAAAAATAAAACATTATTTGCATATTAAGACCATGAACAATTAAATTCAGATCAAAATCAGTACTACCAGTCTTATAGTCAACTACGATTGCATAGTTAACATCTTCTATTTTTACAGTTAGTACTTTATCAATAAATCCTTTTAAGTGGACATTATCACTTAAAGTAAGCCTGAACTCTTTTTCTAGACCATATATTTTAAAACTAGAGTTTTGATCAAAACTTTTTATAAAGTTGAATAAGTGGACCAATACATTTAAATACTTATCAACAAAGAACTTTTCTTTTTTAGCTAATTCATAATTGTTTTTCGAAAGATAATCACTAACTACACCAGTCATAAATTCTTTTAAGTTATCTATTTTTTCTGTGCTAAAGATTTCATATAACACATCATGAACTAAACTTCCAATAAATAAGCTTTCTTCATTTCCTACTCTTTTAATTTTCAAAACATTTTCTAAGTAGAATAAAAAGCCACATTTATAATATTTATCAATTGCAGTATAGGATAAGTTAAGTCCATTTGCTAGATAATTTTCTAAAACACTTGGATCTATCATATCAAAACTGTTATCGTACTTACGATATATGTTATTTTTAAATTCATTATTTAAAGAAATAAGTTTTTCGCTTTTTACATCATACTTATAAAATAAGTCTAAATGTTTTCCAAGTTCAATTTCACCAAGCCTTCTAGAGTAAAATACTAATTCTTCACTTTTTTGTTTAGTTATATTTACTTTACAATTTTCTTCTAATATACTCACAATACTAGATATAGGCTTAACTCCTTCAGGAGTAAGATTAGCATAACTTAAATATAAATTCTTAACGTTTTTTAAAAATTTTAGTGTGTACTTTGATACAATATCATTTTTTTCTCCGCTAGTAAGTAAACCTAATTCTTTTCTTTCATAGTCTAGTAAGTATTCATCATCACGAACTACAACTGGATAGACATCTTGGTTTAAACCTAAAATAAATACATAATCATTTTCTTCAATAAATTTATTATTTAATTTACCAACACTTATTCCACCAAGATATTTCGGACTATAACTAGTCAATTTTAAAGTATAAAGTAAATCTTCATATATCTCACCAATTTTAAAATCCCATTTTAAATATGAATTAAATACTCTAACAATTTTCTTGAAAATCTCATTATCATAACTACTATATTCTTCAATTAAATAACTAAATGCATCTGTTGCATTCATAGACTTTAAACTATTTAATTCATTAATTATTTTTTTTGTAATTTCATAACTACTTAAGCTTTTATTTTCTTCGATATTTAAAGCTATATTGGCAAGGCTAAATACTTCTTCCATATATGGATAGTATGAAGCAGGAACTTCAACTTTTATCTTTTCTGCGTTTACACCTTCTTCAATTAATCTACCAATTTGTATTAATAAATTATTTACTTCCTCTTTATAATTATTAAACTCAAATACTTTAAACTCTTTCTTTTGTTCTTCTTTTAAATCAATTATTTTTACATTTTCATTAACTTCTGTTAATAATGAATAAGCTAAATAATACTCATCGCTTGTAATTAGTTCATCAATTATTATTACTTCACGATTTTTATATAAATTCATAATTAGGGGGTTTAGATCTAAGTATTTCTGATAATCATTCTTAATAGTATAAAGGTTATTTACTTTTTCGCTATTAGTTTGTTTATTTACAATTAAACTATTTTTTAGTTTTATATTTGTAAATTCAGGATTAATATTTTCTTCTTTAGATAGTTTTAAATAAGCAAACTTTTTATACTCACCTAACAAATCAGTGCTAAATTCTTTGTATGTTTTATAAATAATGTTTTTAAGACCATTACTTCTAGCAATTAATTTATGTTTTAAATCATTATTACATATGATAATTAAATTATCTTTTTCTAAAATTTCATGTAGCTTCATAATTTCAACCTCTACCTAACTTTACACCTATTATATAATATAAAACTAGCAATTGCAATTTTGAATAAAAAAATAAGTTAACTAAAATAGTTAACTTATTTAAGCGAATATTTCCTATCTATTTACTACTTCTACATGTAATCCTTCTAATACATCTAAGGCTTTTTCATGCAAATCTTCATCAAAACTTGCAGTCGCTTTTGCATCAACTTTGATTACTGCATTAGGAATTGCACTTTTTGCAATCACTGCATTTGAGATTACACAGATATTAGATACTAATCCACAAACTTCAATTTCTTGATAATTTTTATCTTTTAAATAAATTCCTAAGTCAAGCGATCCAAATGTTGGCTTTTCAAAACTAACACCACGATCTTTAAATTCATTTACCTTGCCATACAAAGCATGCCCTTTTGTACCTTTGATACAGTGAACAATTGGTAACTTTTTACCTTCAACTGTATTTAAATAATTATCATCATGTGTATCAAAAGTAAAGATTATATCATCATTATTTTTTTGATATAATTTTATCTTTTCATATATAACTTCTTCAACTTCTTTTGCCTTTGGAAAACCTAATGCACCAGTTACAAAATCAACTTGAAAATCAACAACTATTAATAGTTTTTTCATCATCTCACCTCAGCCCAATTTGTTTAACTTCAATCGCAAACTTTTCAATTGCATCATGATCAATTTGTGGTGGTTTAAAACTTTTTAACTTTTTAGCTAGCTTAACAATAATTCTATCAAGTCCCTTTTGCTTTTCTAAGTCAATTTCTCCACCAAAACTTGAAATTATCAGTGCCCGATTAAATAATTTTGGGTCAATATTATCTTGTAATACTTTTTCAGTTTTGCTTGTAAAAGCGTTACATAAAAAGTATGCTGTCTTTTTATTATATAATTTATCTTTATTTCTT
>DUVT01000108.1 GCA_012840905.1 Acholeplasmataceae bacterium | reverse complement strand
TATATTAGTAGTGATTTGGACTAAATCACTATTTTTTTTGGTTTTTACTAGTAAAAATTATCTCATTAATCGCCTACACAAAAGAGACTGACAATAATATTATAATATTGTATACGGGAGTAAGGAGGCGACTGTGTATTGTTACATGTAAAAAATGTGTCCATGGAATTTTATAGTGAATATGATAAGATAGATGTTTTAGATGATATAAGTTTTTCAGTAAAAGAAGGAGAAATAGTCGCAATAATCGGGCCTTCAGGTAGTGGGAAAACAACTATCCTAAATTTGATCGCAGGATTAATAAAGACTACAAGTGGTGAAATTATTGTCAATGGTAAAATAGGATATATGTTTCAGCGAGACCACTTGTTTGAATGGCGAACAATTTATAAAAACATAATTCTTGGATTAGAGATTCAAAAAAATCTTACTGAAGAAAATATAGACAAAGTATTAAGAATGCTTGATATATATGGATTATGGGAATTTAGAAATTCTAGGCC
This sequence comes from Acholeplasmataceae bacterium, assembly GCA_012840905.1. Classification (GTDB taxonomy): domain Bacteria; phylum Bacillota_I; class Bacilli_A; order ML615J-28; family CAG-698; genus DUVT01. The sequence continues at coordinate 8,542 of DUVT01000108.1, read as the reverse complement.
ATCGGAATTGTCTGGGGGGATGAGGCAAAGAGTTGCCTTAATAAGAACACTTGCAACATCGCCTGATTTACTACTTCTTGATGAGCCTTTTGCAGCACTTGATTATCAAACTAAACTAATAGTCAGTGAGGATATATATAGAATAATAAAACAAGAAAAGAAAACAACGATAATTGTTACCCATGATTTATCTGAGGCAATAGCTATGAGTGATAGAATTATTGTCTTAAGTATGCGACCAGCAAAGATCAAAAAAATTCATGATATAAAATTAACTATTGAAGGTGAAAAGACTCCAATAACTGCAAGAAACGCACCTGAGTACCGAGGATACTTTGATAAGTTATGGAGGGAATTAAATGAACGATAGATGCAAAAAGATAAGAAGAGATAAGAGAGTTTTATTTCTTAGTCAAATTGGCGTATTCATTGGTGTAATCTTACTTTGGGAATTTGGAGCTAAAGTTGGTTTACTAGATGAATTCTTATTTTCAAGTCCATCTTCAATCTTTAAGCTTTTAGTAAGATACATTGAAACTAATGAAATTTGGCGACATTTATTTATCTCCATATTAGAAACTATTATGGGAATTATCTTTGGTACATTTATTGGAATAGTAATTGCAATTATATTATGGGCGAGTAAATTTTTATCAAAGTTACTAGAACCATTTTTAGTGTTACTTAATGCACTTCCTAAAACTGCACTAGCACCAATAATGATTATTTGGGCAGGAACTGGGATTACTGGAATTGTTGTTGTTTCAATTTCAATTCTAATTGTAGTTACAATTATTTCTACCTATAATTACTTCATCAATGTTGATGAAGAACAGGTGAAAATGTTACACAGTTTTGGTGCAACCAACAAAGAGATCTTTTCAAAACTAATTTTCCCAAGCAACTTAGTTAATATTATTAATGTTGTTAAGATTAATATTGGTTTAGCTTGGGTTGGGGTTATTGTAGGTGAGTTTTTAGTTTCAAGAGCTGGTTTAGGCTATTTAATTATGTATGGAGGTCAGGTGTTTAGACTTGACTTAGTAATGATGGGCGTTGTAGTTTTATGTATTATTGCATACTTAATGTATGCAACTGTTAACTTAATTGAAAAATACTTATTAAAGAAAAGAGGGAAAAAAATTTGAAATCAATTAAGCTCATGCTATCTTTCCTATTAGTTATAGTTTCAGGCTTGTTTTTATCTGCATGTGGATCTAAATATAAAATAAGATTAGCTGAAGTAACCCATTCCGTGTTTTATGCACCACAATATGTAGCACTAGAACTTGGATACTTTGAAGAAGAAGGTTTAGACGTAACATTAGTCCTAACTAGTGGTGCAGATAAAACAATGGCAGCTCTATTAAGTAGGGATGCACAAATTGGTCTAATGGGACCGGAAGCAAGTATTTTCGTTTATAATGGTGGCCAAAAGAATTATGCAATCAACTTTATTCAACTAACTCAATGTGATGGTAGTTTCTTAGTTGCAAGGGAAAAAATCGATAATTGGGATTGGGATATGGTTAAAGGTAAGGAAATTATTGGTGGAAGAAAAGGCGGAGTTCCAGAGATGACTTTGGAATATGTTTTAAAACAAAAAGGTTATGATGTTGGTCAAAACGATCCAACTAAAGAAGTTAATGTAAGAACAGATATTGACTTTGCAGCACAAGGTGGAGCATTTGTTAGCGGTGAAGGAGATTTTGTAACTATGTTCGAACCAGCAGCTCTACAACTTGAAAAAGATGGTCATGGTTATGTAGTAGCTTCAATAGGTAAAGAAGCACCTGGAATTCCATTTACTGCATATAGCACAACTAAAGAATATATGGAAAAGAATCCAGATGTTATTCAAAAGTTTACAAATGCAATTTATAGAGCACAAATTTGGGTTCAAAATCATAGTGCAAGAGAAATTGCAGAAGTAATTCATCCACACTTTAGAGAAACTTCATTAGATGATTTAGAAATCGTAATGCAACGATATCGCGATATTGACGCTTGGAAAGTAGACCCAACATTCCCAGAATCAGCATTAAATAAACTAATGGAAGTTATGGAGTTAGCAAATGAGTTAGAAAAACGTGCTCCTTATGATAAAATTGTTACTAATAAGTTCGCAAATGAAGCAATGAAGAATATTGGTAAATAAAAATAGTTAAGAGATTTTCTCTTAACTATTTTTTTGGCTGATGGATACTATATGGTGATGTTATCACCTGCACCGCATCAAATGATTGTTATTGTTGAATAATAATTAATATTAAGATACAATTAAATTAGAGGTAAGATTATGAAAATATTTGTTTGTCCTAACTGTTTGAATGTAAGAACATTAAAAAATTGTAAATGTCAAATGGACATTAAAAATGAATTTAATATATATAACTTTATCGATTGGAATATTAAAAGTGATTTTGATTATGTAACTGATTATTATTTAAAGGTAAATAAAATTCAAGAAGAATTAGCACGTAAGATAAAAGAAAATTTGGATGTACAAATAATATTAGATGTAGGTTGTGGTGAAGGTGATTTAAGTCTTGAACTTGGAAAATTGGGCTTTGATGTTATTTCAATTGATATTGCAAAAAGTGGGTTAGTATATTTAAGTGATGAAGCTAAGGATCTAGATAATGTATACGTAGTAAGAGCAGATGCTTATAATATTCCCTTAATTGATAATTCAGTTGATTTAGTAATAGCAAATAATTTATTTCACTTACTTAATAGTCCTGAAAGAGTACTAGAAGAAATCCATAGAGTTTTAAAAAAAGGTGGTTACTTTATTCAAATTAGTGAAAGTGCGAAAAGTTATTTTTTAGAAAACGGAAATACTTATAAGAAAATAAAAGAACTTTATAATAAAAACTATTGGTTAATTGTTAGAGAGTTAGGATACAAACAAAAGCAATATAATGAAGATTTTAATATATTTTTAAGTATAGGAAATTTATTTAAATATAAAACTAGATTAGAAACTAATCCTGTCCGATATTTTGGAACATTAAATGTAGAGCGCTATTTACTAAGAGAAAGAAATAGAACTGATTATGCTAAGTTTGATATTCCTTATGATGTTCATAGAAAAGTACACAAAGAATTAGTTGAGATAATCGAAAAAGAATTTGGGGAAGGCCATAAAGATATAAGTTTAAATTATGAGGGAGAAACGATAAATATTATAGATGTATATCAAAAAGAAGATTGAGATGAATACTAAAATAAAAAACCAGCAAAGTGCTGGTTTTAATTTTTTTCAACTAAGTTTTTAAATGTATCGAATATCATTTTAGTTTCATCACTATTTGCCAAGATTTCTGGATGCCATTGAACTCCGATTATAGGAAGTGTTTGGTGAATAAAAGCTTCAATAGTACCATCATCATGAGTACCAATCACTTCAAGACCAGGAGCAAGCACATTTACAGCTTGGTGATGATAGGAATTGATATTAATCTTTTCTTTAAAGTTTAAAAGTTTATTTTTAAGCATTGTTGCAAAGTGATCAACTTTTACTTTTTCATGCTCATCACCGATATGTTGGTGAAGGGACCCGCCTAAAAACACATTAATTGCTTGATGGCCTCTACATATACCAAGTAGAGGTTTTCCAGTTTTCGCAGCATGTTCTACAATTAACTTATCTAACTCATCGAGTGAAGGGATTACTTTTTTTGATAAACCTTCATTCGTCTCACCAAAATAACTAGGGTCGATATCATTACCACCAGTTATTAGGAATCCATCACACATATTCAAGATTTCTTCAGGATAGGGATTATTTGTAAGAATCATAATTACATTTAATCCTCTATCAGTTAACTGTTTTACATACCTAGTATTTACAAATTGCTTTTCTACTCCATCTTCTACAAGTATCCTTGGAGTAATCCCTATTAGTTTCATTTTAATACAACCATAAGTCCTTTCTAAACATAATGCATTTTACTATAAAGCCAGGAGTAAATCAAGTAGTTTGAACCTATTTTTCTACATAATATACTATGTTAATCAAAAGTTAACTGTGATATAATATAGTTGAGGTGTTTATGGATACGTTAAAAGAATTATATAAGATTGGTTATGGACCTTCAAGTTCCCATACAATGGGTCCACAGTTTGCATCAAAACGCTTTTTAGAAAGAAATGAAAAAGCGGATAGGTTTGTTGTTGAGTTATATGGTTCTCTAGCCTTAACTGGGAAGGGACATTTAACTGATGAGATTATTTATCAGACACTTGGAAGAGATAGGACTGAAGTTAAATTTAGAGTTGATATTAATTATGATTATCATCCAAATGGAATGAAGCTTTTTGCCTATTTAGATAATAAATTAATTGATGAAGAATTAGTTTTTTCTGTTGGTGGAGGAACTTTAAAACATTTAGATGAACCTAGAGAAACTTCACACAAATCATATTACAAACAAAGATCAATGAAGGAAATTCTTGAGTATTGTGAAAAGGGGAAAATTACACTTTTAGAATATATTTTAGAGTGTGAAGATAGTGATATTTTAGATTATATAGAAGAGATTGTAAAAGTGATGTTTAATTCAATCGAAAGGGGCCTAAAAAAGACAGGTGCCCTACCTGGTCCGCTTAAGATTGAAAGAAGAGCACATAATATTTATAAAAAATATTTAGAAAATAAAGACTTTAATAGTTTAGTATTTGCTGCAACCCTTGCTGTTAGTGAAGAAAATGCAAGTGGAGGGTTAATCGTAACTAGCCCGACTTGTGGTGCTAGTGGGGTTATGCCTGGAGTAATGTATGCATATCATAACATTTATGGTTATAGCATTGAAGAAATATGCAAGGCTGTATTAGTTGGTGGATTAATTGGAAATTTAGTAAAACACAATGCCTCAATTAGTGGAGCTGAAGTAGGCTGTCAAGGCGAGGTAGGAACAGCTTGTTCAATGACTGCTGCTGCGATTGCCTATTTAGAAGGTGGAACAAACTACCATATCGAGTATGCAGCAGAAATTGCTCTCGAACATCATCTAGGAATGACATGTGATCCTGTATTGGGATATGTACAAATTCCATGTATTGAGAGAAATGCCTTATCAGCAAGAAGAGCAATTGATTCAGCAAAATTTGCTATTTTAACTGATGGTAAACATTATATAACATTAGATGATGTAGTTAAATCTTTAAAAGAAACTGGTAAAGATTTACACGAAAATTATCGTGAAACATCACTTGGTGGCTTAGCTAAAATTAAGCTGCCTACATATGAAGAAAACGAGAACTAAATTAGTTCTCGTTTATAATTTCAAGCGTTCTTTAATTATATTTGTAATTTTATTTGCAAGTCCCTTAGGAACGAAACTTTCAATTGATTTATTAAATAAAACTAGTTCTTTAATAGCAGAAGAAGATAAGAAAAGGTTAGCAGTTGAAGGGAATAAAATAAATGTATCAATTGACTTATCAATAGTTTGGTTAAATTGAAATAGTGTTATTTCACTTTGATAGTCATTGAAGTTTCTCATTCCTCTAATAATTACTGAACAGTTTCTTGCTTTTGCATATTCTAGTACTAATTGACTTGAAGCTTCTACAATTACATTTTTTATATGTTTTGTTGCTTCTTTTAATAAATCAACTCGTTCTTCATCTGTAAATACATATTTTTTATTTGGGTTTAGACTTACTAAAACATAGACTAAGTCAAACACTTTTGCTGCTCTTTCAATGATATCTAGATGTCCATTTGATACTGGGTCGAAAGAGCCTGGATAAACTGCTATTTTCATATTCCACCTCTTTTAGTTATTATACCCTAAGATAAATATTAAATCAATTTTAAATATAAATTTTTAATTTGTGGTCTAATTATTCTTTGACTTTACAAAATGACAATTTTAGTGTATTATAATGTAAGAAGATTGAGGAAAATATTATGAAAACAAAAGAATTAATATCACAAACCTTATCAAAGAAAATATCGAAAATTTTATATGTAGTCCTAACCTTAATCGTCAGTGCTGCGCTTCAAGTATTTTGTATCCTCATACTGAGAACTTTAATTGATAATATTTTTCAAACTCCAGTAGCTGAGGAACCGAAGTTGGCATTTTGGATTGGTTCTTTTGTGGTGTCATTACTATTATTAGTTGGGATTGGCTTAGTGACTAAAAACTTAGTAGTATCAATTTCTACTAATCTTTCAACATCTTTAACTAATGCTGCATACTCTGCAAGCTTGCGTTCAGAGATAAATGAATTTGAGAAGTTTGATAAAGAGTTAATCGCAACAAAAATTGTTAATGATGCTAATTATATTGGTGAAGTCTATATTGGAAGAAACTGGTTTGTATTCTTTAGGAATTTAATTTACATCATTGGTTACTTTATTTCAATGATGATAATTAGCCCAGTTCTAGGAGCAATTACTTTTGGTGCATTACCAATTTTCTATATGTTAGTTAGAAGTTATGATAAATACTTTGGTAAACTTGATACAAAAGCAACTACATCATATGATGCTAGAGCAAACAAAATTAAAGATGATTTAGTTAATTTAAGAAGTATAAAACTACGTAACGGAATAGTATTAGAAGAAGAAGAGATGGCAAAAATAAATGAAGAGTATATTGCTACAAAGAAAACTCATAGTTTATTGAAAGATGTAAAAGATCATAAACTATTTGACTTATTAGTTGGCCTACTACTTGCACTACTTCTTGGAATTGGTGGATATCAATCTACAAGATTTGCACCGATACCGGGTACAATAACAGCTGTAGTTTTAATGACTCCAATTGTATATCGACTTTTCAGTCAATTAATGTATAACACTATAATGCCTAGCTTCATTGAAAATGAACTAGAATCATTAGAAGAGATTATTAGTGTTAGGAGTGAACTTAAAGCAGAACCAATTAGTTCGCTTGATGAAATTCATTCCTTCAAGTTCCAAAATGTTACATATACAGTTAATAGTTTAAGCATAAATGATGTAAACTTTGAACTAAAAAGAGGAGAAAAACTTGGTGTATTATCTATTGAAGATAATAATGATCGAGTAATGTTTGACCTCTTAACAAAACTAGTTCGACCAAAAGAAGGAATCATTTCAATTAATAATTGTGACTTTAATAAAATTAATACTATTTACTTAAGAAGCCTAATTACTGCAATTCCTGATGAACGTAATCTATTCAGGGATACAATTGCAAATAATATTATTTATCCACTTGAGTTTGATGAATATAAATATAATGATGCTTTAAATAAGAGTGGGTTAAAAGATTTTCTTGTGAATCTAGAAGATAAAGATAAAACTATTTTAGATCCAAGCATGCCAATAAATGAAGAATTAAAACAAAGAATAATCTTTGCGAATGCCTTTTATAAAGATTCAAAAATCTTTATTTTAAATGAAACTAATTCAAAACTAGAACCAAGAAAAGAAGAACAGTTAATCCAAGAGATTTTTGAACTGAAAAATAAAATTACAATTATCTTAACCGATAAGAACTATAGCGTCTTAAAATGTGATAAAGTCTTAATCTTAGGTAAAGATGAAGTACTTGAATATGGTAGAGTAGATGAATTATTGGAAGATAAAACATCTGTTCTTAGTTCATTAATTAAAAAAGTTAAAACAACAAAAAGCGCAAAAGTTTCATAAGCGCTTTTTTAAAGTAGAAACGGAGTATAGTTATGGAAAAAATGAAAGTTAGGACAAGATTTGCACCAAGTCCAACAGGCTTTATGCATGTAGGAAACTTACGCTCAGCTCTATATGCTTATTTGTTTGCAAGACAAAATAATGGTACATTTATTTTACGAATCGAGGATACGGATTTAGAAAGATTTGTACCTGGTGCAGTAGAAGTTATTTACGATACTTTAAAACAAGCAGGAATTGAAATTGATGAAGGTCCACACGAAGGTGGCAATTACGGTCCCTATGTACAAAGTGAGCGCAAAGAAATTTATCAAAATTATGCAAAAGAGTTAGTTGATAAAGGTGTTGCCTATTATTGTTTTTGCGATAAAGAACGATTAGCTAATCTAAAAGCCCAAGGAATAACAAAATATGATAAACACTGCTTGCACTTACCAAAAGAAGAAATAGAAAAAAAGCTCGTAAGTGGCGAACCCTATGTTATTAGACAAAACATGCCTACTGAAGGAGTAAGTGAATTTGAAGATTTAGTGTTTGGAAAAATCCAAATTGAAAATAAAGAATTAGAAGACCATATATTAATTAAGTCAGATGGTATGCCTACATATAACTTTGCAAATGTTGTTGATGATCACTTAATGGCTATTACCCATGTTATTCGTGGGAATGAGTATTTAAGTAGTACTCCAAAATATAACTTGTTGTATGAAGCATTTGGCTGGGAAATTCCTAAATATATACATCTAACACCAATTATGAAAGATGAAACTCGTAAACTAAGTAAACGTCATGGTGATGCTTACTTTGGTGATTTTGTTGAAAAAGGATATTTACCTGAAGCAATAATTAATTATATTGCTTTACTAGGTTGGAGTCCAAAAGGAACAG
>DUVT01000012.1 GCA_012840905.1 Acholeplasmataceae bacterium | reverse complement strand
TTTTATAAGTTTTAAATTAAAATAATTAAATATCAAACTGTCAATTTATTAAATATGGCATAAATTAGGGTAAAATATGGCTAAATCTTAATGAAAAGACTAGTCTTTTTATTATGATTATGGTATAATCTAACTTATAGTAGTAAGCAAAAGGTGGTGAGATTATGCCAATATTAGAAAATATAAAAGCTGCTGAAGAAAAAGCTGAAAAGCTTAGACAAGATGCTCATAAAGAGGTCGAAGACTTACTAGTTAGAACTAGAAATAAGGCAAAAGAACAAGCTACTAAAATTGTTGCTGATGCAAAAAAAGAAGCGCTTAAAAATGATCAAGCTACTTTAGATTTAATGAATAAATTAGAAAAAGAAAATCTAGAAAAGATTGAGAAAGAAAAAGAAGCGCTTAGCAAGCTTACACAGCAAAATCAAGAAGTTGGCGTAAAATATATTTTAAAGCGGGTTGTTGAAATATGATAGTACCTATGAAAAAAGCACAAATTATTGTGCTTAAGGAAGATAAAGAAAAGGTATTAAAAAATTTACAAAAATCTGCAGTTATGATGCTGATTTCTAGTGAAGAAAAAGAAATTACTGCTGATATAAGCTTTGAAAATGAAACTCTAAAGAAAGTAGAAGAAAGTGTAAAGATTTTAAATAATTACACTGAGAAGAAAGGCCTAGTAAGAGAAGAGTTTATTGTAAACTATGAGACTTTTACTAGTGAGAATCCAAGAAGATTAGAATTGCTAGAATTAACAAAGGAAGCAAATCAAAGGATTAGTGATTTAAAAGCAGAAAATGAATCCTTAAAAGCAGAAGTTTCTTTTTACTTGCCATGGAAAAATCTCACTATTAAGTTAGATGAAATTGATAGTCCAAAACTTGCAAAGATTAATTTAGGATTTGTTCCAGCATCAAAAGTTGATGGTGCACTAGAATTAATTAGTGAGTATGGTGGAGATTTTGAAGTGCTATATTCACAAGGATCAGAAACTGCAGTTATTTTTTCATGTTATATTGATGATGAAGCAAGTCTCTTAAAAGATTTAACAAATCTTGGTTTTTCAAAAGTTAGTTTACCAAAGCTTCCTTTAACTACAAGTGAGATAATTGATGAAAAGGAAGCAAAGATAAAGGAAAATCTTAGTGAAATAGAAAAGTTAAATCAAGATTTAAAAGACTATTCTAATGAAATTAAAGAAATATTACTATTAGCGGATAAATTAGAATCAGAAAAAGTACTTAAAACTGCACCTGTTAATGAAACACATTCTGCAGTTTATTTAGTTGGGTGGGTTAGAAGCGACCAACTAGACCTTCTTAAGAAGGCGGTTGCTAAGGCAACACCAGATTATGATCTAGCGATAATGGATCCAGAAGAAGGTGAAGTAGTTCCAACTGCACTTAAAAACAATAAGTTTGTTTCTGCATTCGAACCAATTACAGAAATGTTCAGTATTCCAAGTATTAATGATGTTGACCCGAACCCAATAATGGGCTTCTGGTATTGGTTAATCTTTGGAATGATGATGGGAGATGCTGGTTATGGTGTAGTTCTTGCTATTTTAATGGCTCTCTTAATTAAACTTACGAAGCCAAAAGGAACTACTTATAAAATGTTTAAGATGTTCTATTATGGGGCCTTTGCAACAATCTTCTGGGGTATAATGTTTAGTAGTTATTTTGGCTATCAACTACATAAGCCAATTCTATTAAACCCACAAATAGACATTATGAAATATTTAGTTGTTTCTATTATTGTTGGAGCTTTACATATTATTAGTGGATTCCTTGTAAAAGCATATGGCGATTTCAAGGATGGAAGATTTGTAGATGCAATCTTTGACAATTTCGCTTGGGTATTTTTCCTAATGGGTATTGGATTATACTTTATACCAAATGAAATGGTATCCAAGGTAGGGCTTGCTTTAGCAATCACAGGAGTTGTCTTAATTGTCTTTACTCATGGTAGAAAAAACAAAAATATATTTGCGAAACTTGGTGGTGGATTATATAGTTTATATAATTCGGTAAATATATTTAGTGATATCTTATCTTATTCACGAATTCTTGCCTTGAGTTTATCGAGTGCAATTATTGGGATGGTTATGAATACCCTTGCTGAGTTATTTACTCAAAATCCAAGTGTTTTTGGAATTATCATTGCTGCAGTAATATATATTATTGGTCATGCATTTAACTTAGCTATGGGATTATTATCTGCTTATGTTCATGATAGCAGATTACAATATATAGAATTCTTTAGTAAATTCTATGAAGGTGGCGGTGTACAATTCAAACCACTTTCGATGAACTTAAAACATATCGATAAAATTGAAAAAGTAGAAATTTAGGAGGTTATTTTCAATGATTACATTAATTTTACAAGAATCTACATCTATTTTTAGTAATGGAGTATTTATTGCTATTCTTGGAGCTGTATTAGCAGTATTATTATCAGGGATTGGCTCTGCAATTGGTGTACAAATGGGCGGTAGAGCTGCTGCAGGTGTATTAAGTGAAAAACCAGAATTATTCGGTAAAATGATCGTTCTTCAAGCATTACCAGGTACTCAAGGTATTTATGGATTTATCGTTGCTATTTTAGTAATTATGAAACTTGGTCTATTAGGTGGAGGAACTGTTACTCCAATTGATGCTATTGAAGGATGGAAATTATTTGGTGCATGTATGCCAATAGCAATTGTTGGATTAATCTCTGCTGTTATCCAAGCAAAAACTGGTGTTAGTGCAATTCATATGACTGCAAAACAACCAGAAGCAAGTGCAAGAGCAATTACAATGGTAGCGTTAGTTGAAACGTATGCAATCCTTGCATTACTAGCAAGTATCTTATTAGTACAAGGGTTATAAGTGGTGAAATAGTGAACAAAAGTATTTATGATAAAATTATAGATAAAGGTTCACAAGATGCTCTTGAAATAATTAATCTTGGTAAGCAAAAAGCAGAGGCTATCGAAAACGAAATTATTAGTGAAGCTAATCTTGAAGCAGAAAATATATTAAAGCGTA
>DUVT01000107.1 GCA_012840905.1 Acholeplasmataceae bacterium | reverse complement strand
GATAGTAAAACTATTTCAAAAGAAAACAATAAGCTTACAAAAACAAGTATCCAAAGACAGTGAAGACTTAACAGTAAACTTAAGTAATACATTTAGTGGTTTAGAAATCTTAAAATTAAATAATATTGAAGATAAATTTACAACTAAGTCTTTTTCAAAAATTAAAAAACTAGAACAAAGCAAATTTAAATTTAATGTATTTAGTGAATCACAAAGAAATATCACTAATACATTAGGATTTCTAATCTTTATATTAATACTAATTTATTTAATTGGTGGTCCAGTTATTGACTATGCAAAAATGATGTTATTAGTTCAATTTTCGATGACAATAGTTTTTGCTTTGCCTGACATCTTTCCAAGATACAATGTAGTAAAATCATCAGCAGAAATTTATGAAAAAATTACAAAACCAGACTATCCAGTCTTAGTAAATGGTAAACCACACAACTTTAGCTTTAAGGAAAAGCTTGAAGTTAAAAACTTAAACTTTTCATATGACAATAAACAAATTTTCGACGACGCCTCTTTTACAATCCAAAAAGGTAAAAAATATTTAATCAAAGGACCAAGTGGAATTGGTAAAAGCACTTTAATTAAACTTTTAAGTCAAACATATGAAAATTACGAAGGTGAAATCTTAATTGATGGTGTAGATTTAAAAACTATCAAAAATAAAAGTATAAGCGAAAATATTGCTTTTGTTTATCAAGATGTTTTCTTATTTAAAGATACAATCAAAAACAACATTACACTTTATAGAGATTTATCTGATGATAAAGTTAGAAAAGCAATTGAACTTTCAGGCTTAAGCGAATTTATGAAAAATAAAACTCTAGATGATTTAATCGAAGAAAATGGGAAGAACTTATCAGGCGGCGAAAGACAAAGAATTTCAATTGCAAGAGCAATCGCAAAGAATGCAGAAATTTTATTCATCGATGAAGGTACTTCTGCTTTAAACCCAGAACTTGGTAGCGAAATCGAAGAAAAAATAGTTGACTTAAATACAACTGTAATCGCAATAAGTCATCGTTATTATCCTGGTGTAAGCGAAAAATATGATTATGTATTGGAAATAAGCGATGGTAAAGTAACTACTTATGAAAGTAAGGATTATTTCCAAGCAGAGGCTAAATATGTATAAACATATTAAAAAGTTCATTCCATTTTTAATCTTTCTTGGTTTATTTAGTGTTGTTGTTGCAACAATTGAAGTAATCCTGAGTATTCAAATAAAAAATATAATTGATATTGCAACTAATCAACTATCAGGATCCTTTAGCGATGAAGCAATTAAAACATTAATTCTTGCTTTTGTACTTTTACCGTTAGTTGTTGGTTTAGCAATCTTTAGAGGTAAATTTTTAAAGAAAGCATTAGAAAGATATAAACACAATTATTTAAATGGTATCTTAAAGAAAAACATAAATGAATTTAATCAAGAAAATAATGCAAATTATATTTCAATCATGACTAATGATTTTGATCAAATTGAAAAAAACTTCTTAGTTCCTTTAATTGATCTAATTCATAGCCTTACTAATTTAATTTCCGGAATTGTTCTCTTTGTAATTATTAGTCCAATCATCTTATTAATAAGTTTTGGTCTAGTAATTGTAAATATTATAATTTCTGTTATAGCAAGTAGTCCACTTAAAAAACATACAAAAGAGCGAAGTAAGTTATTTGAAGATTACACAGGTTATATCAAAGAAGTTTTAAGTGCATTTCACATAATTAAAACAAATAACTTAGAAGATAAAGTAAAACAAGATTTCCATGAGAAAAGCAAACTTGTACAAGAAAAAGGATATGTAATTGATAAAATCTCCTCATTTATCTTCGCAATCCAAAACGCAAACTTTACTATTACATTTCTTGCCCTCTTCTTAATAGTTGCATTTATGTCAATTGAAGGATTCATCTCCTTTGGAGTTGTAGTATTAATAATCAATTCAATTGAAAAACTTGTTTGGCCAATTATCAACCTAAGTGAAAGTCTACCAAAAATGTTTATGGTAGGGGGGATTGTAAAAAAGCTGGAAGAAAGTTTAAAAAATAAAGATAATTATTTAGAGACTGTAGAATTTAATGATTTTGAAAAAATAAAATTTAATAACTTAACATTTAGTTATGAAGAAGATAATTATATTTTAAATGATGTTAACTTAGAACTAGAATCTGGTAAGAAATATTTAATAATTGGTCCAAGTGGTGGTGGAAAGTCTACAGTATTAAGACTTCTTAGAAAATACTTCCAACCTAACTCAGGAGATATTTTAATTGATGATGTGTCGTTACGTGATATTAAAAAAGAATCATACTTTCAATTAATCTCCAACATTGAACAAAACATCTTCCTCTTTGAAGACACAATAAGAAATAACTTAACCCTTTATAAAGATTATTCAGATGAAGAAATATATGACGCAATTGAAAAAGCTGGCTTAACTGATTTTATCAATTCTCTACCTGATGGATTAGAAACAATTATTTATGATAATGGGAAAAACATTTCGGGTGGCGAAAAGAGTAGGATTGCAATTGCAAGAGGTCTTATCAACAAATCTAAAATAATCTTCCTTGATGAAACTTTTGCTTCTCTTGATCCTAAAAAAGCTAAAGCAATTGAAAAAAGTATTCTAGCACTCAAAAATGTTACAATCATCAATGTTAGCCACGTAGTATTTAGAGAACATCAAAACTTATATGATGGTATCTTTGTAGTGAATAATCAAAAGATTATTCCAAAAGAAAGTTAGTGTTCGACTTAATATATATAAAACTGCACATAAGGTTTTCCTTAAGTGCAGTTTTTTATTTTTAAAGTTATTTGAATGTTTTTACCTCTTATTAGTGAAGCTCAATATGTGGGTCTTCAAATGGTTCAATATGACAATTCAAATCTACCCTTCTACCCAAATGATCTTCTAAAAGTTTTTCTAATTTATGACTTAACTCATGAGCCTTATCAACACTTAACTCCGGTCTAGTAATTATATGTAAGTCGATATAAATATAATCTAGTTTTCCTCTACTTCTAACTCTATGCACATCTAAGACTTCTTCATCCGCTTCCATTAAGAATTTTTTTATTATCTCTTCATCAACAACTTTTTTATCAACTAAAACTCCAATATTACTTTTGAAAATTTCAACACTTGATTTAAAAATAAATACCGCTATAATAAGTGATACGATTGGGTCTATAATTACTGGAACATTAAGTTTAATCAATATAATTGTTATTAATACTCCAATAGAAATAAATATATCGCTCTTCGTATGGATAGAATCCGAAATCAACACTTCGCTTTGCAGTTTTCGTCCATACCTATATTCAAATACAGCTACAAATATATTTATAAAGATAGTTAGAACTATTGCGATGATTGCTGGAATACTAAATTCTATTTCTACAGGATTAATAAATCTATCGATAGCACTAACGATTATTTGTAAAAGGATACCGAATAACAAAAAGCCAATAGTTAGTCCAGCAAGTGTCTCATATTTTTGATAACCATATGGATGTTTTTTATCCGCAGGTTTTCTTGCTAATTTCATCCCTATTATCCCAATAATGTTTGAAAAAGTATCTGTAAGTGAATGGAATCCGTCTGCAGTTAAACTGTTTGAATTTAGTAGTTGCCCAAAAAATAATTTTGTAATTGCAACAAGCAAATTCAAAACTAAAATAATTACTAAAACATTGATAATTTTATTTGTGCGATCCATAAATCCCCCTTATTTTAAGATATGAGAAAACGCGACTTAAAGTTCTTGTATTTAAAATATCTTCCTATTTATATAGTAGCACTTTCTATTTATAAAGTCAAAAAGCATTTCAAATTATGAAATGCTTTTAATATTTGAATTATTCAGTTCTAAGGGCAATAACTGGATCTTTCTTCGCAGCTAATCTAGAAGGTATTAAACCTGCAATTAAAGTTAACACCATTGAAATTAAGATTAAGATAATTGCATGTAATGGATTAACTTTAACTAAATTTTCAATATTAACTAAATTAGATAAAATTAAGTTTGCAGGAATAGAAAGTAAAGCTGTAATTGAAATTCCAATTAAACCTGCTGTAAATCCAATAATTAATGTTTCAGCATTAAATACTCTTGAAATATCTTTCTTTCTTGCACCAATACTACGTAAGATTCCAATTTCTTTTGTACGTTCTAAGACTGAAATATAAGTAATAATTCCAATCATTATAGAAGATACAACAAGCGAAATTGAAGTAAAGATAATTAATACTATACTTATCGCATTAACTAAAGTATTAAGTGAAGTCACTAATACTGCCATCAAATCAACATAGTAGACACCTGCAGCCTTACCAATCTTTTCAGCCTCACGACGTTGTTCTCTTGTTGCAGTTTCATGAGTTACACCAATACTTTGGTAATATTCATTTATCGCTTCTTGCTTTTTCTCTTCATTATATTTATCAAGATGTTCTTTAATTAAATTCTTAGATTCAAAGTCTTTTGCATAAATAACTATTTCAACTGGCTTCTTTGTTCCACCTAAACGTGCAATTTCATCTTGCCATAATTGTTCAGGTGTCTTTTCACCAGCTTGGATGTAATCTTCTGCTGTGTATGGATTTTTATAAAGATTTTCTTCTTCATTCATCCACTTAATTATTTCGGACTCTTGTGCTTTATCTAAAATGAAATTTGTAAGTTCAGGAGAGTAAGCAAGAACTGCTCCACTATCGATTGAACCTATTTCAGTTTGTTTATTTGGACGTACAATACCAACAATTGTTAACTCAATATTGTCTTCATGATTATAAAGTTCTTCTGATATGAAGTTAATACCACTTACTGGAACTATATTATTAGTAAATTTAGTTCCATCATAGTCGTATAAAACATCATTTAAAACTAACATATATTTATGACCTATTATTTTATCAAAGTCAATTGCACCATTTTCATCCCCTGACTCATCAATTCCAATTGCCATAAGGGATAAGTCTATGATTTGATTGTATTGGTCAACTACTAATACTACCTCATTCATGTTTTCTGGTAGGCGCGAGTTTGAACCAATTACATCATATTGACTTTTGAAAAACTCATATGGATCTTCTCCATCAACAACTGCAATCTCAGAGAAGTTAGAAAAACTTATGCCTCGATATGTTTTTATGTTGTTAAATTCTGATTCTTTAAAGACATTTACATTAACACCATATCGATATTTAATTGAGTTATAAAGTTTAGTATCAATTGTATTAATTACATTTTCGATATATTCATCAGTAATATCATTTTTAATGTTTGCACTTTCTAAAAACTCAGATATCTTATTTAAATAAATCTTCTCCTCTTCAGGGAATTTATTTGTAGGCATATTATACTCTGCCCCAAAGAAAGAAGTGTAATCTGTTGCCTCATCTGAAATAGTTAGAGGATATGCAGATAAAGTATCTGATTGCATCTTATCAACATATGATTGGAAACCATATGATAAGGCAAGTACTAAAGAAATCCCTATTATTCCAATACTACCTGCAAATGCTGTGAGTAATGTTCTACCTTTTTTTGTAAATAAGTTTTGCAAACTTAAACTTAAGGCGGTTATAAAATTCATTGCTGTATGTTTTTGATATTGTTTACGAGCCTTCTTTTCTTTCTTAGTCTCAGCAGCAATTTCTACATCTTCAGTATTATATGGGTTTGAATCATCAGTAACTAACCCATCAAGCAAACGAATAATTCTTGTAGCATATGTATTAGCAGTATCAGGGTTATGAGTAACCATAATAATTAAGCGGTCTTTAGAAATCTCTTTTAAGATTTCCATAATTTGCTTACTTGTTTCACTATCAAGTGCTCCAGTAGGCTCATCTGCCAAAATTATTTCTGGATCATTTACAAGAGCTCTTGCTATTGCAACTCTTTGCATTTGCCCACCACTTAATTGGTTAGGCTTTTTATATATTTGATCGTGTAAGCCAACACTTTCTAATGCTTTAATTGCTTTCTTTTTTCTTTCACTCTTACTGATTCCAGATAAAGTAAGTGCTAACTCAACATTATTTAACACGCTTTGATGGGGGATTAAGTTATAACTTTGGAAAACAAAACCAATTGAATGGTTACGATATGTATCCCAATCATAATCGGTATAACGCTTTGTACTTTTCCCATTAATTAATAAGTCACCTTTTGAATACTTATCAAGACCACCTATGATGTTAAGTAAAGTCGTTTTACCACAACCACTTGGACCTAATATAGCAACAAACTCATTTTTTCTAAATTCAAGGCTTACGCCTCTAAGTGCTCTAATTACATTTTCACCAACATAATAATTTTTTTCAATATTTTTTAATTTCAACATCTTATTCAACCTCTTCTTCCAGTATATTGTTTACTTTATCTATTAATTCAATTAATGTATTTGTTTTTTCTTCACCCAAACTACTTACAACATTATCCATCACTTTCGCTAGTTTAGCTTTTTCAAAATCATATAAATCGTATGCTTTACTTGTAAGCTTTACAAATACACTTCTTCTATTTTCTTTTAATCTAACACGCTCTACTATATCTCTATCTTCTAACCTATTTAAAATTGTATTTACGGCAGGCCTTGATATTTGCAAATATTCACTAATATTTTTAACTTGAGTTACCTTATCTTCTTTTTCATTTCTAAGCAGCAACCCACAAACCAATAAGTCATTTAAATTTAAATTTTCTTGTATCTTATCATATTTAATTAAACCTTTATTAAATTTTTTTAAAGATTCAAATAGTTTAAAAGCTAAGTTATCTTGATTTGGCATTTATTGTCTCCTTTTGGAAATAGTTAATACTATTAATCATTAATAATATTATAAACTAAAACTATATATAAAACAATTAAAACTCAATTTTTTTTAAGTGTACGTGACATAAAAAAAAGAATATGTCATTGACACATTCTTAAATGCTTGAAAAGATTTCTTCTTCCTCAGGTGTAAGTTTTGTCTTCTTAAATAAACTTGCAATTTTATTTGGAAAATAATTCATTACATCCTTAACAACAATAGGTAAAACCTTGATTGATTCTTTAATTGAAGATACACGTATCTCAGTTTTTGAAATATTTTTATATTCAGTAAATAAGTATTTTCTTGTCACAATACCGATTCT
>DUVT01000106.1 GCA_012840905.1 Acholeplasmataceae bacterium | reverse complement strand
TTTTATTCATAAACTAACTTCACCGAAATGGTTATATAGTTAATAAATTTCTTCAAAATTCAAAACCGCTTAAATATAGTTATCTAACTAATATATCTATATTTACCCACTAAAACTTTACACTACCCATTACTTTCATAAATAATTTTATAAGGAGTTTAGTATGCAACAGAATTATCGTCCACCAATTACAAAACATGGGAATAAAACATTTACTAGAATTATTGAAACTGCAAAGAAGTTATTCGCTGAGCAGGGATACCTTACAACTTCAATTAATACAATAATTGAAAAGTCTAATATTGCTACAGGTACTTTTTTATATTTATTTCGATGATAAATTAAGTTTATATAAATACATCCTAGCAGAATATAAAACTAAAATCCGTGAGCACTTGTGAAAAGCTACGGAAGATTGTAAAACAAGATATGAAATGGAACGTGAAGGAATTAAATCCTTTATCAAGTTCGCCTATGAGGACCCATTATCATATAATATAATTTGGGAATCCCTCTTCATCAATCGGGAAATTTTCCAAGATTACTATGAACAGTTTGCACAAAGACATATCTTAGGTCTTGAAGCAGCGAAAACCGAACTTGAAGAAATTGATTTAGAAACTTTAGCTTACATTCTAATGGGAATTGCTAACTTTGTCGGTTTACAAGTTATTTTTAAAAAGAATAATAAAATTAAACTTTCAGACAAAGACTTCGACTTTTATACTGATCAAATTATGAGGCTACTTAGATCAGGAATTTTCTTAGATAAAAATCAAAAATAAGCTCGTTTATAGAGCTTATTTTTTTATTTATAATGATCTTTAAAATAATCATATATAAACTTTATAATCGTATCACTAATAATTTTTGATTTCATAATCTCATAAAGTTCATTTTCATCAAATTCATCAACTACACCATCACCGTTAGTATCAATTGTACCATCACTAATTTTTAAAATTAATTCTGGTGTAAACTCAATATCTTCTATTCTTTCTACATTTTTAAAAATAATTTTAATTGCGTTAATGAAATATCTAAGTTCCCCTTCGCCTCTACTTGATGGATACCAGTCTTCATGGCCATTAGGTATTGTTACTACAAGCGGATTATCATCAGCTTTTCCTAAATCAATTAATAAATTTATACATGCTTCTTCGATTACACTTGAAGTTAATATATAATCAATCTCTTCTTTAGTTAGTTTTAGTAATACTGTTGGGTCGTCTAATACTCTTTTTTGTACAAGCATTCTAAAGATATCTATTAACTTTGAATATTCCATTCTTCCATCAGGTGTATTATAATCAATTTTTTTAATATAAATTTTATAGTCTGTCGGATTATATTTATTAATTAATGTTTCTAAAATCTCATGAAAGTAATCTCTTATTATTATTGAATTTTCAAAAATATCACACAATTCATCTAAATGCTTTTCTAAAGTTGCTTGTGTTATACCATAATTTAATATTTGAAATAATCTTATCAAACTTCTTAATTCCCCCTTCCCAACTTCAATATTTTCCTTTACAACACTAGGGACAACAATCTTAAAATCAAATTTAAAAATCGATTCGCTTAAAAACATATCTATAATAAAATCTAAATTATTTCTAAAGAAATTAGATGCATATATTGCATCAATTAAGATCTCAACAGTTTCTGCATCATATAGTTTTTCAAGTCGAAAATATGGCTCTATATAACCATTATCAACATAAGCTTTTGCGATCCTTACAACACTTAAGTAATCTTCATACTCTAAACTATATCTAATAATGTCATTTCGATATTCATAAAACATTTCCCAAATAATTAATTCTAGAATTAATCTTTGGTTACTTGAAACAATATCAGATTCATAAGCAAAACTAGCTAGTTTTTCGCTATCAAATTTTTGTGAATAAATATTTTCTAAAATTTGCTTTAATAAGGTAACTTCTTTTTTATAATTTACATTATTAAGCTTTAAATTACTAACCACTCTATAATCAAAATAATTAAGCAAAAATTTATTGCTTGTAAGTTGATAAGTAATATCATTACTTAATTTATCAATTGAATCAAGTTTTGAGAATATATTTAGTAAATCTATTACAAGTAGTGTATCAATTGTCTCAAATTCTAAATAATTAAATTTATCATTTTCGATTAAAGTTTTAACTAACTCACCAAGGAATGTAACATCATTATAAAAATCTACTTGATATAAATTGCTTGATAGCTTTAATTCATAATAATTAAGTAGGAAATAATCGATTAATATAGGCGTAGTAATATTAAGAGTTTTTATGGTTTTCAGTCTAAAAATCAGCTCATCTAGCGCTTCCATTTCTAGATTTTCTAATTCGATATTTAGATTGTTTTCCTTTATATATGTAAGTAATTCAATATAGTTACTCACTTCTTCACTTAAGTAAATAACTTCATCATTATAACGAACTACAAAAACTTGATCAAAATAATGAACATCTAAAGACTTATTATTTATATTTAAAAATTTGAAAATCCTTCCCGTAATTGTTTTTCTATAGTCTTTTAAAAAGGTAATCTCATTACTATTTGTGCTTATATCTTCGAATTTTATTAATTCATTTGTTAAAGTTGAAAGCCCTGCAAAAGGAATTGAAATAATAAAAATCATTATAATTCCTTGAATAAATCCAAATCCTAATCCTTTTAATTTGCTTTTAGCTAAGTAATTTATGCGAATAATATTATACTTT
>DUVT01000105.1 GCA_012840905.1 Acholeplasmataceae bacterium | reverse complement strand
TTTTGGGTCCATACAGAAAAGCTACACAAGTTGAACTTTCTGCAACAGATGCAAGAAGTTTAGGTTTTGAAATTGTTATTCGTGAATCAGGAGATATTAAAGATACACCTGGATGTAAAATAGTTGGTCCAAAAGGTGAAATCGAAATTAATGAAGGTGTGATTGTTGCAAAACGTCATATTCACTTAGATCCAAAAACTGCAGATGAAATGGGATTAAAAGATAAACAAGTTGTTCAAGTTGAAATTGAAACTGATAATCGTTCACTTATTTTTGGGGACGTAGTTATTAGAGTTCGTGATGATTTTGCACCTGCAATGCATATTGATACAGACGAAGCAAATGCTGGGTGTATTCAACCAAATTCATACGGCTATATTATAAAAGAGGTTTTTAGATGAAAAAACATAACTTCCTGCTTCTATTGCTCCTAATCTTAACTTTGGTTGGGTGTAAGAAACCAGTAGTTGAAGAGGAAGAAGAATTTAAGCCTGAAAAAATTGAAGCCGAGCATAGCTTTATAGTGGATGATTTTTCATCATACATTAAACTTTCTACAAACCTCTTCCTTGAAGAAGAAGAAATTGTTCCTAAACACAGTATCACAGCTTTTATGCATATTGTAAAAGGGGTTAATCGAGAAATCACTTATTACCAATATGATTGGGTTACTGTTGATGGTACTTTTGATACATATTACAAACGAGATTTTAGTGAACCATCTAGGTTTATTGCACAACAATTTTTACCATTTGTAAAAGTAAGTGGTAATGAAATAGATACTATAAGCGGATTAATCAAGTATAAAAGTAAACTTGATGATGTATTAGAAGAGCGGGTTGTAAAATATAAGGAAGAGATATTAAAGTTTAATCAATCTGATTTTACTAATAATTCAAATCATGATGAAATCTTAAACTTTAATGTATATAAATTTGATTTTGAGGATAATGATTATCATTTCAAATTTGCAATAAATTTTGAAATAGAAGCAGAACCTATTCATATAGATATGCAATCATGGATTAAAACAAAAGATGATGAAGTATATCCATTAATGGGCTTATATAATTATGCAACCTATTCAGAAAATTATTTATCAGTTTCTGATGAAATTGTTAGTGGCATAGTTGATATTGAAGAGATATATGTAAAGTTGGTGTATATTTATAAAGGTAATACAAAAGTTATTACAAATATATTTAATATCAATGATCTTGTTCCACTAGAGGAAGAGTAAGCAGGTTGATAGTATGACTTTATCACAACTTATTAATGAATTGATTAGATATGGAATTGATAAAAAACTTCTATCAAAGCTTGATTATAATTATGTTGCAAATAGGTTAATTGCTATCTATAATGAAAAAAAATTTGAAAAGCTAGATGTTAAGCCTAGAGATATTCATTCAATCTTAGCTGATCTTGCAAAGTTTGCATATGATAAAGGAATTATTGAATCTAATGATGTAGTTACATTTGATAACTTTAAAGCAAAACTAATGGATGAATTACTTCCGAAACCAAGTGAAGTAATTAGAGTTTTTAAAGATTATTATAATATATCCCCTAAACATGCAACAAATTATTTATATGATTTAGCAATCAATTCAAATTATATTCAAGCAAAAAGAAATTCCCAAAATGAATCATGGTCAGGTTTAACAAAGTATGGCTTATTAGAATTAACAATCAATTTAGCAAAGCCAGAAAAAGATCCTAAGTTAATTGCTTTACAAAAGTCAATTAGTTATGGTTATCCCAAATGTCATTTATGTGTAGAAAATGAAGGTTACACTGGACACATAGGTTATGATTCAAAAGCTAATATGCGTATTATCCCAATAACATTAAATGGAGAAAACTGGAGATTTCAATATTCTCCATACGCCTATTATCCGGAACACTCAATAGTTTTAAATGAAGAACATGTTCCAATGGTAATTGATGATAATACGTTTATAAAGTTAATCGATTTCTTAGACCTATTCCCACATTACTTTGTAGGTTCAAATGCTGGCCTTACAATCGTTGGTGGTTCTATTTTAAGTCATGAACACTTTCAAGCGGGTAATTATAAATTTCCAATTGAATCTGCAAAAGAAGTATTTATTGGAAAATATAAAAGTGTAAGTATTTCAAGGCTAATTTGGCCAATGAGTACAATTAGAATTTCTTCAGATAATAAATTAGAATTAATTGATTATACGTCAAGGGTATTAAACCAATGGCGAGAATATAAAAATAAAGATTTATTAATTATTAATAGTAATGATGAAATCCATAATACAATAACACCAATAGCTAGAAAAAATGATAATATTTATACACTAGATTTAATCCTAAGAAATAATTATACAAATGATGAATACCCAGATGGTGTATTCCATGTTCATCCAAAATACTATAATTTGAAAAAAGAAAACTTAGGATTAATAGAAGCTATGGGCCTAGGTGTATTACCTCCTAGATTAAAACAAGAGTTTAAACTTCTAGAAGAGATTCTAAAAGGAAATCATAGCTTAATGAATAACCCTGCTATCCAAGTTCATAAAGAATGGCTTGAAACATTACAAGCAGACTATAATCATAATTATGAAGTAACTAAATTCATAAGAGAAGAAGCTGTAAAAGTTTTTGAAAAAATATTAGAATGTGCTGGTGTCTTTAAACAAGATTCAACCGGCATAAAACACTTTGAAGAGTTTATAAAAAATACAATAAATATGAAATAAATTCCTGCAAATTTGCAGGAGGTAGTGTAAAGTTTTAGTGGGTAAATATAGAT
>DUVT01000104.1 GCA_012840905.1 Acholeplasmataceae bacterium | reverse complement strand
AATTTCAACAACCTCATATTCAATATCATCATTAAATTTAATTTTTACTTGATCACCTAACTTCAAGCCAAAACTTTCTGCAAGATATTTTGTAATAATAATTTCATTATAATTAAGATTTAAGCTAGTAACTTTACTATTAACTTTCTTTAATCCATCTAAATTACCAAGCATCACTTTTACATATTCCAATTTTTCACTACTCATTATCGTGTTCACTTCAAAAAAAGCAACTCGGTCAATAATTTTTTCATTTTCTAATTTTCTTATAGAGAAAAATCTTGCATTTGTATTCTCATCAACAGTCATTACTATATCAAATTTTCCATACTTTTCTGTTACTTGATAATTAAAGTAATTACTTACAAATAGCCTAGTTGATAATATTAGAAATGTAACAACGAGAATAAGTATAAAAATAAAAACTAGGGCAAGAGATTTTAGTTTCCCAAATATAATATTTTTAAACGCATAACGAAAAGTTAAACTAAATTTATCGAATAACTTTTTCATCTTCGGTAATCTTTCCATCAATCAACCTTAAGTATCTAGTACCATATTTTTTCATATCTTCGTTATGCGTAACTAAAATAATCGTCTTATTGTATTCAGTATTTAGTTTTTTAAAGATTTCCATTATTGCAATCCCATTGTTATAATCCAAATTGCCAATTGGTTCATCTGCAAAGATAATATCAGGATTGTTTACTAATGCTCTTGCTATCGCAACACGTTGTTGCATACCCCCACTTATTTGATTAGGATATAAATGAACTGAATCTTCCATTCCAACCATCTTTAAAACTTCTTCAATCCTTGATTTATCTTTTATGCCTGCAATAACTGCTGAAATTTCTACATTTTCAAATACATTTAAATTAGGAATTAAATTAAAGAATTGAAATACAAATCCAATATTCTTTTGCCTCAATAAAGACATTTCTTTATCATTATAGAGATTTATTTCTTTATTAAATAATAAAATCTCACCTGTTGTATATTTTTCTAGACCACTTAATAAATATAAAAGTGTAGTCTTACCGCTTCCAGATGGACCAACTATTGAAATAAACTCTTTTTCTTTAACTTCCAAATCTATTCCCTTAATCACTTGATTTTTAAAATTTCCTACAACGTACTCTTTAGTTAGCTTTCTTGCCTCGATTAGAATCATATGCTACCTCTATTAATTTATTTACTAAATTATAACACAACCGATATTTTCCAGCAATTTATATTAAGATTATAATTTATATTCCAAAAAAAACTAAGGTTAATTTAACCTTAGTCTTTTTATAAATTAGTTTTATTAATAAATTCAATCCAATTTTTAATAACATCTTTAAACATATCCATCTTTTCATTTAATTCTTCAAGATTATAAAATGTTATAACTGCTCGATCATTTGCTTTCCAATCAATAATATCATATTCATTTTTAAGTGGTCTTTCTTTAGGTTGTTCTTTTACCTTAGCTCCTCTATGCAAAATAATTTGAACTTGTTTTTGAGGAAATAATTTCATTGTAATGATATCCTTGTTTAAAAACATATAATTTGGAGAATTCCATTTTATATTCTCTATTAGATTATTATTTTCTAAAATAAAATTTCTTAATTCATCAATCAGGTTTCAATGTGGATGGTTAATCTCATCTAAAAATTTTGTCACTTCATTATTAAGTTTTTTGTTCATATATTCACCTTTTTTGTAATGCCATAGATAACAAAAGTATTACTACTTTACTAAATTATATCACACCAAAAACAATCTACCAATTATTAAATATATTT
>DUVT01000103.1 GCA_012840905.1 Acholeplasmataceae bacterium | reverse complement strand
AGCATTTTTAATATTTGGAACGATTAGTCCATCTGGTGTATCTACAGCAATACCAATATTCATATTGTGGTGATACACGATTTCTTCAGCTTCATGATCATAACTTGCATTAAAGATAGGGAAATCTTTAATAGTTAATGCTACAGCTTTAACGATAA
This sequence comes from Acholeplasmataceae bacterium, assembly GCA_012840905.1. Lineage (GTDB taxonomy): Bacteria > Bacillota_I > Bacilli_A > ML615J-28 > CAG-698 > DUVT01. Next base: position 4,257 of record DUVT01000103.1, on the reverse strand, counting down.
ATGGCATAAATGTTAATTTAGCACCTTGGCTAGCAGCAAAGTCTTTGTGAGCTTTTCTGAATTCCGCTAAGGCAGTAACATCTATTTCTTGCATTAAAACTGTATGCGGGATCATTGCTTTGGAAGTTACCATACTATTAACGATAGCTTTACGTAATTTAGTAATTGGTTCTCTTGTAACACCTTCTTTAGGTAAGTTAGCTGCAACTTGTGCTTGCATCTTAGGTTGGCTTGCTGGTGCATCTTTTTCAGCGATTGCACGCATAATGTCTTCGCGAAGAACACGACCATTTTCGCCTGTACCTTTGATTTTGTTAATGTCTAAGCCAGCTTCAGCTGCCATTCTTCTTGCAATTGGAGTAGCAAGTGTTCTTGTACCAGTAGAAGAAGTAGTTTTTGCTTGAGCTGGGCTTGCGATTACTGTGTCGCCAACTTCAATTTCACCAACAACTCCACCTTCTTCAATCGAATCTGATTTTGATTCTTTTTTCTCTTCAACTGGAGCAGCTTCTTCAGCAACCTCTTCAGCATCTCCAGAACCATCATCGATTAATACTAAAGTTTCACCAACATGAATAGTTTCACCAACTTCAGCACCAAGTTTTTTAATAACACCTGTTACTGGAGATGGGATTTCTGCGTTTACTTTGTCCGTTTCTACAATAACTATTGTGTCGCCTTCATTTACTTTATCGCCGACTTTGAAATTCCACTTAAGTATTGTACCTTCGTTAAGTCCTTCTCCGATGTCAGCAAATTTAAAATTATACATTATTTACCTCCTTAAGCCTTTTGCGCTACAACTTTTCTAATTTCTCTAGCAATTTGTTTTGCATCAATCATATGATGATGTTCACCTTTTGCTAGTGGAACTGTAATATCAAATCCAGTTAAGCGAGTAGGCGCAGCCTCTAGATGGAAGAATGCTTTTTCGTTAACTAATGCCATAATTTCAGCCGCAGGACCGAATGATTTTACAGCTTCAGTAACTACAAGTACTCTACCTGTCTTTTTAACTGATTCTACAATTGTCTCTCTGTCTAATGGAGCAATTGTTCTTAAATCGATTACTTCAACACTAATTTCATCTTCAAGTGTTTTAACTGCGTTCATTGTATCATGAACTAATGAACCCCAAGTTACAACTGTAATGTCTGTACCTTCTTGAACTACATTAGCTTTTCCTAATGGAATTTCATATTCTTCTTCAGGAACTTCTTGTTTAAACGCACGGTAAATACGTTTTGGTTCCATGAAGATTACTGGGTCTGGGTCATTAATTGCTGCTGTAAGTAAACCTTTTGCATCGTATGGAGTTGAAGGAATTACAAGTTTTAATCCTGGGATACTTGCAAATAACACTTCTAAGCTTTCAGAGTGATGCTCTAATGCTTTAACTCCACCACCGAATGGCATTCTTACAACAATCGGTAAATTATATCTACCGCGTGAACGGTTTCTGTATCTTGCCATATGAGTTGCAATTTGGTTAAAACCAGGGAACATAAATCCAGAGAATTGAATTTCTGCGATAGGTTTTAGACCATTGATTGCCATCCCAATAGCAGAACCCATAATTGCAGCTTCTGCAATTGGTGTATCGAATACACGATCTTTACCGAATTTAGCTTGAAGACCGGCAGTTGTTCTAAATACACCACCAAGATTACCTACGTCTTCACCGTAGACAACGATTGATGGATCTTTTTCCATTTGTTGATCAAGTGTGTGATTGATTGCTTCTAATAAAGATCTAACTGCCATCTATTTTTCCTCCTCTTCAAGATATTTTTTATATTCGTTGTATTGTTCAATAAGTTGTGGCGTCATTTCTGCATAAGTATACTTGAAGATGTCTTCTAATGGAATTAATCCAGAATTTTCAACTTTCTTGAATTCATCAAGAACTAATTGGTTGAATTCTTCTTCAAATTTCTTATCTTGCGCTTTTGTTAAGACTTTCTTATCTAATAAATATTTTCTGAAACGTAGTAATGGATCTTTTTCTTCCCATTCTTTTACTTCTTCATCTTTACGATATAGTTTAGGGTTGTCGTTTGTAGTATGGCTACCCATTCTATATGTAACAGCTTCAATTAGTGTAGGACCTTTACCTTCGCGAGCACGTTTTGCAGCTTCGCTAGTTGCAACATACATAGCAAGAACGTCGTTTCCATCTACTTGAATTCCAGGAATTCCGTATGCAATGGCTTTTTGTGCAATGTTTTGCGCTTTTGTTTGACTTGCTCTTGGAGTTGAGATCGCCCATTGGTTGTTTTGTACAATAACGATCATTGGCGCATCATATACAGCACCGAAGTTTAGTCCTTCATGGAATTCACCGTGAGAAGTACCACCATCTCCGATGTATACTACTGCAACTTCACCTTTGTTTTGAATCTTACTTGCATAAGCAAGACCAGCTGCATGGGAAATTTGTGAACCGATTGGAATATTAATTGGTAAAATTCTTACATCGTCATTAAATCTGCTTCCCATTTCGTTTCCGTACCAGTATAGGTATAATTGTTCAAGGGTTGCACCATGATATAACATTGCATTAAATTCACGGAATGCAGTAACTAGCCAATCTGTCTTTTCGATTGCTGCCATTGGCCCTATTTGTGCAGCTTCTTGCCCCATATTTGGTGCAAAAGTCAACATTCTTCCTTGACGTTGGAATTGAACAGCTTTAATATCTGCAATTCTACCAAGGAGCATTACTTTATACATATGAAGTAATTTTTCTTCATCGATATTAGGTACCAAAGATTCGTCAACAATCTTTCCATCTTTGTCTAATATTTGAAGGAATTTATTCTTCAATGGATCAAATTTTTTAAATAACATTGTTTCCTCCTTAATTATTATTAATATATGTATAATGAATATTAATTTACCCGTTTTTATTGTAATCCATTTTACATACATATTATAACAAAAAATAAAAAACTTTCAGTTTTTATGCATTATTTATAATTTTTTTAAATAATCTTTTTTTCGATTATTCTCTATCTTATTATCACCATAAAATATAATCTTAATTATGAAAAAATTAATAACGTTTACAAAGTAAATTAACTTGTTTTTTATGAAAAAAGGTATATAATATTTTTATTAAATTTTGAAAATTAAAGTGAATATATCGAAGAACAAGAGAGTAGAAGTTAACCTCTTTTCCAGCGAGCTAGAGTTGGTGTGAGTCTAGCAAAATGTTAATTTCGAAGCGCACTTGGGAGATTTTGTCTGAAATAATAGTAGGACAAACGTGAATCTAGCGTTAATAGATTTCGAGGTGGTTAGTATATACTACTTATTTTTTAGTATATGCTAGCAAGCATGAGTGGTACCGCGGAATTGATTTCGTCTCATCTTTTTATAAGATGAGACTTTTTTTATTTAAAAAATTAAGGAGGAATAGAAAATGAAAAAATTAATGTATCTTATTATCTTTATATTAGTATTTGTTTTAGTTGGTTGTGGTTCTACTGATCAAAGATTAGAAAAGATTATAAATAAAAAGGAAATAGTTATTATTACATCTCCAGATTATCCACCATTTGAATTTATCGATACATCAAAAGAAGGTATGGATAAATATATTGGTGCAGATATCGAGCTAATGAAATATATCGCAAATGAATTAGGTGTTACGTTAAAATTAGAAGTTGCTGATTTTAATACAACACTTGCAAGTTTAGGTCTAGGTACAGTTGACCTCGCAATAAGTGGTTATACTTATGATAGTGAGCGTGCAGCAAACTACGAGTTAAGTATTCCTTATTATAATGAAGGTGGACAAGGTGTTTTAGTTTTAAGTGAAAATTATGATAATTTAAATAGTATAGAAAAATTAAATACTGATTTGAAAATTGGTGCTCAAGCAGGAAGCTTACAAGCAAGTTATGTAGAAGAATTACTTCCAAATGCAAAATTAGAAAATTTTGTTACAATTCCTGATGGAATTACACTTCTTGATAAAAATATTATTAGTGGAATTTCTATGTCTGAAAAAGTTGCAAATATCATTATTAATAAATATCCAAATAAATATAAGTTTGTTAATGCCTTTAATGTAGATGTTAGTGAAACATCAATGTATGTTATCGCAAAAAAAGGTGAAGTTAGCTTAATTAATAAAGTTAATGAAATAATTGAAAAGGTCATAGAACTTGATTTATATAAGAAATGGGATATGGAAGCAACAGAAATTGCAATTGAACTTGGCTTACTTTAAAAAGGTGAAGAAACGTGTTT
>DUVT01000102.1 GCA_012840905.1 Acholeplasmataceae bacterium | reverse complement strand
TTTAAAATGTCTTGAGGTGTAGAGTTAATCAAATTGTTGATTACGGCTTGTCTAATATCAATATTCATAAATTGCCTCCTTTTTTAATCTTTTCTATGTTATTTTTGACTAAATAATGGTATACTATACATAAGAATAAAAATTAAAAAGGTGAAGTTATGAAAATATTGGAAGCTGTAAAACAAAATGAAAAGAAGTTAATTGAAGACCTTTGTGGTCTTTTAGAAATTGATAGTACATGTATAGAAAATCCTAATAACTCTGAAGCTCCTTTTGGTGAGGGAGTAAGAAAGAGTTTGGATTATGTACTAGAGCTAGGTAAAAGTTTTGGTTTTAAAGTTAAAAATGTTAATAATGTTGCAGGACATATTGAGTTTGGTGAAGGCGAAGAATTAATTGGTGTCCTATGCCACACCGATGTAGTACCTGCAGTTGGTAAGTGGACTAACCCTCCTTTTAAACCAACAATAGTCGATGGAAAAATTTATGCTAGAGGAGCAATTGATGATAAAGGTCCAACGATTGCCTCCTTATATGCATTAAAAATAATTAAAGATTTAGGCTTAAAATTAAATAAACGTGTTCGTTTAATTATTGGAACAGATGAAGAAACTAAATGGCGCTGTATGGATGAATACTTCAAACATGAAGAAATGCCAACTTTAGGTTTTTCACCGGATGCGATTTTCCCTGTAATTTATGGTGAAAAAGGAATTATGTCAATTGATCTTACTTCTAATGAAAAAAGTGAAATTAACTTTGTCAGTGGAGTAAGATATAATGTAGTTCCGGATGAAGCGAGTGCTGAAGTAGGTGCTGATATTCAAACTAAGTTTAAAGAGTATTTGGAAAAAAACAATTTGGAAGGAAAAGTTGAAGGAAATAAAATTACGCTCTATGGAAATAGTGCTCATGCAATGCAACCTGAAAAAGGAGTAAATGCAGCCATTCTACTTTCCCAATTTTTAAATAATCACATAAACAATAATGTAATAGAATTTGTATCAAATAAATTAAATGATACTCGCTTTAAAAGAATTGGCCTTGATTTCAGTGATCCTGAAATGAAGGATCTAACAGTTAATGTTGCAATTGTAGAAGTAAATAATAGTGGTGGTAAGATTGGTCTTAACTTAAGATACCCAATTAATTGGGATAAAGAAGAGTTCTTAAATAAACTAGGTAAGCTTGCTGGGGATGCTGGCTTACAACTTGAAGTGTTAAGTGATCAAGTACCACACTATGTTCCAGAAGATGATGAACTAGTTAAAACACTTCATAATGCTTATAAAGAATATTCTAAAGATGAAAAAACACCAAACATTACAATTGGTGGTGGAACATATGCAAGAGCTTTAAAGAAAGGTGTTGCATTTGGAATGATGTTCCCGGGAAGAGAAGATGTGGTTCATCAAGTTGATGAGCATGTATTTATTGAAGATTTAGTGCTTGCAACTGCAATCTATGCAAAAGCTATTTATGATTTAGGAAAGTAAAATGCGACTTCGTAAGATTAAAAACGCTAAAGAAAAACTAACTGAATTTGCTGGTTTAGTCCTATTTGATCCAAACCAGTATAAAGACAAATGGCAAGAAGAGTTTAAAAATAATAATCCTATCCATTTAGAAATTGGAATGGGAAAAGGGCAGTTTATCGCAAGGCAAGCAGAACTAAATCCAAAAATCAATTTTATTGGTTTAGAAATAGAAGACAGTATTATATTAAGAGCAGCAAGAAAAATTAGTACTCAAAGTTTAAGTAATTTAAGACTTATTAATTATAATGCTTTAAATTTAAATGAATTATTTAAAGAAAAAAGTGTTAGTAAAATTTATTTAAATTTTAGTGATCCTTGGCCAAAAACTCGTCATGAAAAACGTAGACTTACAAGTGATGATTTTTTAAATCTTTATAAAAAGGTTTTGGTTGAAGATGGAATCATTGAAATGAAAACAGATAATAGAAAGTTATTTGAATATAGTATACTTAAATTCAATGAACATGGATTTAAGTTCTTAGATCTAAATTTAAATCTTCATGAAGTTGAAAATCCAGAAATAATTACAACTGAATATGAAGATAAGTTTAAAAGTTTAAATCAAACAATATATTATGTGCAGGTGAAAATATGAGTTTAAGAGAAAAATATAAAATTTATGAAGATTTAGTAAATCTAAACGGAACAAGTGGGCATGAAAAAGCAGTTCGCAAATATATGAGAGAAGAAATTAAAAAATATACTGATGAAATAATCCAAGATAAACTTGGTAGTATCTTTGGTGTAAAAAGAGGTAGTGGGAAACCAGTAATTATGATTGCTGGCCATATGGATGAAGTTGGTGCAATGGTTACAAAAATTACTAAAGAAGGATTTATTAAAATGATTTCAATTGGCGGAATCAATCCTGAAGTAATGGTTTCTCAAAATGTTGTAATCCAAACTAAAGATAAAGAAATTAGAGGCGTTGTAGGTGCAATCCCTCCACATATTAACCGTGGTGGAGGTGGGGACGCAAAGTTAAGTTTTGATGATTTATTAGTTGATATTGGTGCAGATGATAAGGATCATGCAATTGATATGGGTATTGAAATTGGCCAACAAATCAATTTTGTAAATAACTATTACTTTACCGAAGATGGTAAAAAAATAGTTTCTAAAGCTTGGGATAATCGTTTTGGTTGTGGTATGGCGCTTGAAGTATTAAAAGAAATTAAAGACTTAGACCATCCAAACGTAGTTATTGCTGGTGCTACAGTACAAGAAGAAGTTGGCTTACGTGGTGCTACAACAGCAAGTCAAATGGTAGTTCCAGATTTATTCATTGCAATTGATGTTTCGCCAGTAGGTGATTTTTTAAGTAAAGATCATCCTGCAGCGTTTGGAAAACTCGGTGATGGATTTTTAGCAAGATTTTATGATCCAAGAAATATAATGCAACCAAAAATCTTAGCATACTTTGAAAAATTAGCTAAAGATAATAATATTAAAATGCAACATTTCTTATCAAAGGGTGGAACTGATGCTGCAGCAGCACAATATGCAGGAAGCGGAACCCTGTCTACTACAATCGGTCTACCTGGACGCTACATTCACTCAACAGCTGCAATGATTCATGTTGATGATATGGAAGCAGTAAAACAAATGGTGATTGCTTTAATTAAAGATTTTGATGAGAAGCGATTAATGGAGTTAAGAAATGAATAAATGCTATTTAGGTTCACAAAATAATGTGAAACTAGATGCAGTAAAAGAAGTATTAATAAATTATGAAGTTGTGGGGTTATCAGTAGACAGTAAAGTAGGTAAGCAACCATTATCTGATGAAGAAACTATAAAAGGTGCATATAACCGTTCTTCTAGCTTACCAAAAGATGGTTTAAGAATTGGTCTAGAAGCTGGTGTCCATCTTCATAATGATATCTTGTTTTTAGTCAACTGGGGAGTTTTAATTGATGAAGCTGATAATGTTTATTACGCTGGCGGAACTCGTATTCCCTTAGATGACTTCATTAAAGATAAGCTTTTTAAAGAAGGTTTTGAGCTTGCTGATGTAATGGATGAATATTTAAATACAAATGGTATTAAATATAAAGAAGGTGCAATTGGCTACTATACTTCTAACTATATAAAGCGAAAAGATATTTTTGTTCATATTGTAAAACTATTGTATGGACAATATGAAAGGAGGAAAAGTTCATGAAAGGTTTAGTGGTACTTGGTAATGGCTTTGAAGATACTGAAGCTATTGCAACGATTGATGTTTTAAGACGTGCTAAACTTGAACTTGATTTAGCTTCTATGCATGATACTTTAGAAGTTGAATCGCAAACTGGGATTACTATTAAAGCAACAATGCTCTTTAAAGATGTAAATCCAAATGATTATGCATTTTTAGTTATTCCAGGTGGTAGAGCTGTTTTTAATGTTTTAGATAAAAGTGAAAGATTAAGCGAAGTAATTAAAGACTTTGCAAATAAGCAAAAATTAGTTGCTGCAATATGTGCAGGTCCTAGCCAAGTTGGGAAATTAGGTTTATATGAAAACCAAAACTATACATGTTTTCCAACCGCAGAAGAGCAAGTAACTCATGGTACTTTAATGCAAGATAAAGGTGTTGTAGTATCAAACAACTTCATCACTGCAAAAGCAATGGCCTATTCAATTGATTTTGGTTTAGCAATCGTTGAATACTTACTTGGAAGTGAAAAGAAAGAACAAGTAAGAAGTGCAGCTTTTGGAGAAAGATAATTCAAGTTATTAAACCCTCGCTAATATAATGTAGCGAGGGATTTTTTATGTTTATAAATGGTGTTTTTGAAGGTGGCGGAATTAAAGGTTTAGCTTATATAGGAGTAATTAGGTTTTTAGAAGAACGAGGATTTCGCTTTTTACATGCTGGAGGTTCTAGTGTGGGATCACTTTTTGCAAGTCTAATTCTAGCAAGATATAATTCTTATGATTTAGAAGAATTAGTAAAAAACTTTGATTTAAATATATTAATAACTAGTAAAGCTAAAAAGCCGATTCAAAAGTTTATTAATGGAATTAAATATAAAGGCCTTTATACGATGAAATATTTTGAAAACTATTTAAGAAATATACTGGCTTCTAGAGGAATTACTACATTTAGGGATTTAAAAATGGGAGAAGATTACCTGCTTAAAATTGTTGTAACAGATATAAAAAATAGAAAAATGATTACTATTCCTAATGATTTAGCATATTACAATTATTCTAAGGATAATTTTCCTGTTGCGAAAGCTGTTGCAATGAGTTGTTCAATTCCGATTGTTTTTGTTCCTTATAAGATTAATGAAAATAGTTTTGTAGATGGTGGAGTAACTAATAACTTTCCGATTAATTTATTTAAAGATAGTAAAGTTCCTACTTTAGGTTTTAAATTGAGTGAAACAACTAAGAAAACAAGTATTATTACAAAATATAAGGATAAGTTATTTAATATAAAAACTGAAGTTAAATTTGATGATTATAATGTAGTAGAAATTAACACAGCAGGCTATAAAGCAACTGATTTTAAGAAGGGTTTGGAAAACTATCAAGAATTGATTAAACTTGGTTATAATAGTATGAGAGATTATTTTTATAGAAAACATTAACATTCTAAGAAAAAAAGATAATTGTTATTGGAATGATGTTAAATAATTGTTATAATATATATAATAAGAATCTTAGGAAAGGAGAAAGATTTACTTTACTAAGGCTATGGCTAAAAAGATTTATGGAAATAGCGAATTAAATGAATTAAGAGTTAAAATTGAGAAGTTTTTAAACAAGTTTGCAACTGAACTAGAGACGATTAATAATGAACATAATCCTGATTTTGTAAGGCTTGAAAAAAGAAAAAACAATATTTTATATTATCTAGGATTAACAGGATTTTTATTTATTATAATTACAATGACTGTTTTACTAGGAACCCTAGAAGCATTTTATTTGATTTTAATCGTTTATGGTATTAATCTATTATTAACAGGATATGGATTTATCTTGTTTAGAAAAGTAAATAAACAATATAATTTAGTTAAAGCTAGTTGGGATAAGGCATATAAAGAAGTATTGACGTATCAAGAAGAGGCTAATAAATTGTATAAACTTGCAGAAAAAGAAGTTTATAAAGTTATGGCCAAAACGTTATATCACGAAGAATTAGAAAAACTAAGCGAAAATAATGATAAATATAATGAGTTTCTAAATGAAAAAATTTTAGAAGCAGAAGAAAAAGTAAAAGAAGAGTTAGGTAGAAATTACTCTAGTGAAGCAGTAGTTAGTTATTATGAAGAATGGGGTAATAGTATAACTATGGATGGACCTAGTTATGATTACCTAGAAGCAAGAAGAAGAAAAGCAATGCTTAGTAGTAAAAATATTGATATAGATAGTAAGGGCGAGAATGACTAAAGATGTATAATCTTTGGTTTTTCTTTTGGAAAAAATGGGTTATTGTAAACAATGCAAACTTTCAAAATTTATAGTATAATATTATAGTTAGTCATGGAGGAAATTTAAAACGTGAAGACATTTTTTAGAAAGGTAAGTCTAGTTGTAGTAATAATTGCGGGTTTATTACTTAGTGCTTGTACAAAGGCTAGTCCATATGTTAGATATTCAGAATCACTTGTTAGTGCTTTTACAACAATCAATAGAGTAGATTTTTGGTCTGAAGGTAAATTAACAGATAAAGAAAAAACTGAACTAATGACTGAACTAAATAACACGTTACGAGATTTAGATAAAAAATTTAATATTCAAGACCGCGGTGATGGGGTTATTACTGATTTAATGAAAGTAAATAACAACTCTGGAATCGCGCCAGTGGAAGTGGATGAAGAAGTTATCACAGTCTTAAAACTTGCAATCGAGGTTGCAGAAAAAACTGAAGTTGATGGTGTTGCACTCTATGATGTAACTATCGCACCTATTTGGCAACTTTGGGACTTTGCAAATAAAACTTATGTACCTATGATTGGAAATTTTGCTGAAGTTCCAAGCCGTGAAGATATAGAAGATTTACTTCCACTTGTAGATTATAAAAAAGTTAAAATAGATGAAGAAAATAAAACAATCTTTCTAGAAGAAGAAGGGATGGCTTTAGATTTAGGAAGTATCGTAAAAGGGTATGCTGCGGATAAATTAAGAAATGTATTTATTAAATATAATATCCCAAAAGCAGTAATTGATGTTGGTAGAAATATTTTAGTTCATGGAAGTTTCTTTGATCGAGACAATGATTATCAAGATATTCCGTTTCCAGCATCAATTGTAACTCCGTATGTTAGTTCGTTTGATCCAAATTATGATAAAATTGGTTTTATAGGTGATTTAGAGATTGCAGACAAAACATTAGTTACTTCTGGAATATATGAAAAATATATTAGGGATAAAGCTGGAAATGATTATCATCACATCCTAGATCCAAGGACAGGCTATCCATTTGATAATGAAGTGGTTTCAATTAGTGTTATTACTGATGAATCAATCAAAGGGGATGCTTATTCAACTGCGCTACTTTCATTAGGTTTAGAAAGAGGAATGGCTTTAGTTGAAGAAAATATGTATTTAGATACAGTATGGGTAGTAAGAAATGAAGATATATATGAAGTATATATATCTAGTGGCTTAGAAGGAAATTTTGTATTTAATACAAATCTTGAAGAATTTAATTATGTATATAAAGGAGTATATCAATGAGAACATTACAAATAACAAATTTACATGTTGCAGTAGAAGATAAAAAAATCTTAAAGGGTGTAGATTTAGTAGTAAATACTGGTGAAGTTCATGCGATCATGGGTCCGAACGGAACTGGTAAATCAACTTTAGCTGGAGCGATAATGGGAGATTATCGTTATACTGTTACAGATGGAGATATCTATTTAGATGATGAAGATGTTTTAGAAATGGAAGTAGATGAAAGAGCAAGAAAAGGATTATTCCTTGGAATGCAATATCCAGTTGAAATTAGTGGTGTAACTAATTCCGACTTTATTAAAACTGCTTTACAAGCTAAACTTCCAGAAGGAGAACACGTATCATTATTTAAATATATTCGCGAACTTGAAAAATCAATTAAAGATTTAAAAATGCCATCTGAAATGGCACATCGATATGTTAATGAAGGTTTCTCTGGTGGTGAGAGAAAACGTAACGAAATTTTACAACTTAAAATGTTAAAGCCAAGTTTTGCAATCCTTGATGAAATCGACTCAGGACTTGATGTTGATGCTTTAAGAATTGTTGGTGAAAATATTAACGATATGCGTTCACCTGAATTTGGTGCAATTATTATCACTCACTATCAAAGATTACTAGAATACATCGACGTTGACTTTGTTCACATTATGATTGGTGGAAGAATTGTTTATACTGGTGGCAAAGAACTAATTAAGAAAATTGATGAAGAAGGATATGATTGGTTAGACCTAGGTGATGAACTTGATGCTTTAGTTGAAAAGCGTAGACAAACAGTTCTAGGAACTTGTGCAGTTAGAAAAACGACAGGAGC
>DUVT01000101.1 GCA_012840905.1 Acholeplasmataceae bacterium | reverse complement strand
CAATTCCAATTGCAACTGGATCTTTATCAGTTCTTTTAAATGATGATAGAAATGTTGATTCATTTAAAGTAATAAGAAAACATAATCCAAATGGAATTGTATTTGCAAATGTTGGTGCTGATAAAACATTAGATCAAGTTAATAAAATTATTGATGTTCTATGTCCCAACCTTTTACAAATCCATCTTAATATTCCTCAAGAAATGGTTATGCCTGAAGGTGATAGAGACTTTAGTAAGTTAGAACAAAATATAAAGGATATCGTACAAGGAATAAAGATTCCAGTGATTGTAAAAGAAGTTGGATTTGGAATGAGTAAGTCTACTATAGAAAAACTAAAATCTTTAGGTGTAAAAACAATTGATGTTAGTGGCAGTGGGGGAACTAACTTTATCAAAATTGAAAATGCTAGAAGGTTTAGACAGTTTGAATATTTAAATGAATATGGTTTATCTACAGTAGAAAGTTTACTTGAAGCAAATACTGTTAGCGATGTTGAGATCCTAGCAAGTGGTGGGATTAGAAATCCATATGATGTAGTTAAAGCATTAGCGCTTGGTGCTAGATCTGTAGGAATGAGTAAGTACTTTTTAAAGTTAGTTGTAAACAATAATTACGAAGATGCAATAAATAAATTTAATGAATTTATTGAAGATGTTAAAACAATCATGACTATTTTAGGTGTAAGTACTATTAAAGAACTTAAAAATTTAGAATTAATTTTTTCAAATTCATTAATTAATTACATAAAACAGCGAAATATAGCGAATAATATACTACGAAGTAGAAATTAAGAAAACGTTAACTTTTAAAAATAATAGTAATTTTTCTTGCATTATGTTTTTTTTGGTGGTATACTATTCGATAGTGTAAGATCCGTAAAGAACAAGAGGTTTGCAGTATGGCGGATTATACTATACTGGCGGAATCAAAAAAAAACACGTTTGTGTTTTTTTTTTTGAATACTTACACAAAAATAAAAACAAAAAGGAGATTTGTTTATGAGTCAAAGAAATGGTGTTGTTGGCTATCTTCCAGATCAAAAGCCAAGTGTTGGTAAAACCATTGTATTTGCAATCCAACAGTTCTTGGTAATGTTACCAGCTACTGTTTTGGCTGCGATTCTGATGAAGTTTAATATTCCAACAGCTATTTTCGCTAGTGGCGTGGCTACGCTAGTGTTTTTACTGATCACTAAAGGTAAGATACCTTTATACTATGGATCAAGTTTTTCATATATACCTGCAGTTGCTATTGTTGGTTCCTCATTTATGGGTCAAGCAGCATTTAATGATGCTGTATTAATTGATAAGACACTAATGGGACCGATACAAATTGCTATAATGTTATCCGGTCTAGTGTCAATTTTAGCCGGATTTATTGTTAATAAGTTTGGTCAAGAAAAGGTTGATAGAGTTCTACCGCCAACTGTTACTGGACCAATTGCAGCAATTATCGGATTCTCACTTGCTGGTAGTGCGATGGGTGGAGTATTCAATGTTAATGAGACAACAGGTATGTTAGATTGGCTACCAATTGTAGTAGGACTAACTACATTACTATCAATTATATTATTAACAGTATTACTTAAAAAAGGCTTCAAGAGTCAAATCCCAATTCTTATTGGAATGTTGATTGGTTTAGCAGTGCACATAATATTAACACTTATAACTGGTGGTAATCCATTTGAATTAACAACTGAAGGGCAAGAAGGTGGATTCAAATTATTAACTTGGACTGTGTTCTCAACCTTCCCTAATATGAATACAGCTGCAATCCCAGCTGCATTACTCGCAATTGTTCCAGTTGCTTTAGTAACTATTCCTGAATCAACTGCGCATGTATATCAATTAGATTTATATGTTAACAACCTTGCAAAAGAATTAGGTAGCGAAAAAGAATATGAAATTAAAGAACTTTTAGGTGAAAACTTAAAAGGTGACGGTGTTGGTGATATCGTTGCAACATTCTTAGGTGGCCCTGCTGGAACTAACTATGGAGAAAATATCTCTGCTTCAGCAATCACACGTAACTTCTCATCATATGTATTTGGAGTTGCTGCAATTCTTGCAATTTTAATATCATTTACACCACTTTCAACATTTACTGACTTTATCCCAGGTGCAGTAATTAATGGTGCGAGCATCTACCTATTCGGAGTTATCGCAACTCAAGGAATTGCAATTATGGTTGATAAGAAGGTAGACTTATTTAATGCTAAAAACTTAGCGGTTATTGCAACAGTGTTTGTAATTGGAATTGGGGGACACTATGCACTTCCATCTGGAGGATTCCCTCTATATAAAGTAGATGGAAATGTAATTTACTTCCCTGCACTTGCAGTTGCATCGATTGTTGGAATATTATTAAATGCCTTACTTAACTACCTTGAAAGACGCGTAAACAAATAATATAATATTAAGAAGATGATAAAAAAAGTTCCCAATATTTTGTTGGGAACTTTTTTAATATAGGTATCTTTCACTTTCTTCCGCTTCAAACTTTGTTTTATGAATTGCACCATTAGGGTGATTAGCTGTTGCATATATAGAATAGAGTTTCAATGGTGTTCTACCAGTATTAACTAAATTATGCCACTTACCAGCAGGTATCATAATAATATCATTTTCTTTTACATTTTCCTTAAAATCAACCATATCTTCCATATCGCCCATAGTAATTTCGCCTTGGCCGCTTTCAATACGAATAAATTGATCAACATCTGGATGCATTTCCAAACCTATATCTTCGCCTTCGTTTATATGCATAAGTGTTAGTTGCATATGATTACCAGTCCATAATACTGTTCTGTAATTTGGATTATCTAAAGTTATTTTTCTAATATTAACTTTGAATGGTTTTGGACCATAGTCTTTTAAACTATGGTTAGTCATTCGATACAAAGTATGAATAGTATCCTCTCCTTTACACTACATTATATGAAGAATGATTAAAATGGGTTATTTTAATATCTTATTGTTTACATCAAAATATAAATCTTGATTATATTTAATATTACTTAATTCATAATTTAAGTAATCAAATTTATTATCAAAGATATTTATATTTTTAAAATCAGAATTATTTT
>DUVT01000100.1 GCA_012840905.1 Acholeplasmataceae bacterium | reverse complement strand
TCCTGGAGGAAATTATGTCTTAGTATCTGATAAAGATTACTTTGGCAGTTTAGGGATGAAGAGCCATATTGAAGGAACTAAAAATGACCTTGATACAATTTATGATCTTGCATCAGTATCGAAGGTTGTAAGTACAGTTACTTCGATTATGATTTTGCTTGAAATGGGTAAGTTAAGACTTTATGATTCTGTTAGTTCTTATTTACCGAGATTTCGTTTTAAAAATATTACTATTTGGGATTTAGTAACTCACACATCTGGCTTAAAAGCTGATGTTGTAAATGCGAAAGGCCTAAGATCGAGAAAAGAATTAGAAGATCAAATATATAATAGTGATTTAGTTTATCCTACAAACACAAAAATTGTTTATTCAGATATTGGCTTTATGTTGCTTGGCTTTATAATTGAAGCTGTAAGTGGAATGCCACTTGATGAGTTTGCGAAAAAACATATTTTTGAACCGCTTGAAATGCATGATACATGCTACAATCCGACTGATTTAGAGCGCGTTGCCCCGACTGAGTTAAGAGAAGATGAACTGTATAATGGGTATTTAAGAGGAAAAGTTCATGATGAAAAAGGCTTTATTTTAGATGGGGTTGCTGGTCATGCTGGAGTCTTTTCTACAGTAAAAGATTTACGTAATTTTATTAAGATGATTTTAAATGATGGCGAATTTAATGGTAAACATATTTTATCAAAAGCAAGTGTTGATTTACTATATACGCCACAAGTTGAAAATAAAAAAGGGATTTCTTTAAATAATGAAATCAGAACCATTGGTTGGATAATGGGTGGAGATTACCCATCTTGTGGAGATCTCGCAAGCAAAAATACAATTCACCATACCGGCTATACCGGAACAAGTATATTTATCGATCGCGATAATAAAATAGGATTTTCTTTACTTACAAATAGGGTTCATCCTACAAGAGATAATCCGAAAATAATTCCATTCCGTGGGAAATTAGGAAATTATATTATTAGTCATTTTAAAGGAGAGTAAACTATGCAAATCAAACAATTTGAATTATCAATGTTAGAAGAATTAGTGAATTTATGGAATGAATCAGTAGTTCCATATTCAATCTTCGCCCCATTTACAAAAGAATCATTTACCCAAAGATTTCTAAATAATCCTCATTACAAAAATGAAGGTATGTTAGTTGCAGTAAAAGATGGTGAAATTGTAGGATTTGGAAATGCAACCTATAACAATGGTTCAAATCCGCCAGAAGCTACCCCAGGATATATTACATGTGTAGCTGTGAAAAAAGGTTATTGGCGTCAAGGTATCGGGACAAAAATATTACTTGCTTTAGAAGATTGGTTAAAATTAGTAGGTAAAACATATATTCGTAATTTATTCTTCAATCCAATATTGCTTGAATGGCACGTTCCAGGATATGATAAACATGAACATCCAGGTGCGCCAGCTGTTCCAGTAAATACACCATATTATTTCTTATTAATGAATAATGGTTATAATGTAAATGGTCAACAAGATGCATATCACTTAAATTTAGAAACATATGAATTACCAGAAAGAGTAAAACAACAAATAAAAGAAAATGAAGCTAAAGGTTATACAATTACTTATTATGATCCAAAACTTCATTATGGCTTTGATGAATTATTTGATGCCCTAAAAAATGAAGGTTGGCGTAGTGTTGTTAATCATAACTTAAGTTTAGAAGAACCTAAACCGATGTTGATTGTTCAAAAGGATGGAGAAATATTGGGTTGGACTGGTCCAGTCTTTACTCAACCAAGCGGAAGAGGTTACCTAGGTGGAATTGGTATTCATCCAAAAGCTCAAGGACATGGTTTAGGAAAGAGCCTATTCTGTATGTTATGTCAAAAGTCTAAAGAGAATAATGCGAAGTTCATGACATTATTTACAGGTAGCGAAAACCCTGCTAGAAACATTTATTTCTATGCGGGAATGAAATTAGTTCAATCATTTGCTGTATTAAGAAAAGAATTAAAAAAATAAAATAAATATGAAAGTTAAGAAAATAAAAAAAGGGTCTGCAGTTGGTATAATAACTCCAGCTGCAGCAATTGATAAAAATTCATCAAGATTTAAACTCTTAGAAGAAAGATTAAACAATCTAGGCTTAAAAGTTAAATATGGAAAAGCGGTTGGAAAAAGATATGGCTATCTTGGTGGGACTGATGAAGATCGAATTGAAGACCTAGAAGCTATGTTTTTAGATAGTGAAGTAAGTGTAATAATTGCAATGTTAGGTGGTTATGGTAGTAGTAGGATTGTTGATAAAGTTAACTATGAAATTATAAAAAACAATCCAAAACTATTAATTGGCTTTTCTGATATAACGGTATTTATAAATGCGATATATCAAAAAACTAATCTTCCTACAATCCATGGCCCAGTAGGAATTTACTTAGGTAAAGCTGAATTTGATAGCATATCTCAAGCTGATTTTGAGGCTTTGCTCTTTACTTCACAACAAGGTAGAATCTTAAAAAATCCTAAGGATAATGCAAAAACTTTAGTTAGTGGTAAAGCAAAAGGTAAGCTGGTAGGCGGTAAT
>DUVT01000099.1 GCA_012840905.1 Acholeplasmataceae bacterium | reverse complement strand
TTAAAAGATACAATCTTAAAGAAATTATTAAAACAACGCACAATTTATGAAGAAATTAGTGAACGTTTAAGAATATTTTATGTTGCACTTACAAGAGCAAAAGAAAAGATGATTATTGTATCAAGTAACTTTACAGATGAGATATTAGAAAGTGAAGAAAAAATAGATCTTAATGATAAACTAAATTACAAGTCATTTTATGATATTCTAAATTCAATTAGAGATATATTAATTCCTTATACAAAACCTACTTTACATCTTGGAACTAAAGATTATGAAAAAACAAAAGTAATAAATCTTAAAGGTCCTTCTACAAAAAAAGTTGAAATAAGAGAAGTAGTGGTTAAAAAAGAAAAAGAAGTTAAAGAAATAGCTTCAGCTAGTGAACTAAAACTTTATACAAAAGAAGAATTAGAATATTTAGAACTTGGTACTAAACTCCACGAATATTTAGAGTTTATTGATTTAAAAGAAGATTTAGATTCACAACTTGATTTATTAAATATTGAAAATAATTTAAAACAAAAACTTAAGAATTTTTATTCTTTAGATATTTTTAAAGAGAAAATCTTAAATATCTATAAAGAACTGCCATTTTCTTATTCAAGTGATAATATACTATATCAAGGGATAATTGACTTAGTGTTAGAACTTGTTGATAAATTTGTAATAATTGATTTCAAGTTAAGTAATTTAGAAAAGAAAGAATACATTCGCCAGCTATCAATTTATAAAGGTTTTATAAAATCTATTTCTGAAAAATATGTTGAAACATATTTATATTCAATAATGAATGAAGAATTAAAAAAAGTATAAAAGGAGAAAATTATGAATTGGAAAAATAAAGTAATTGCAATAACACCATTTATTTGTTTAATTGTGTTTGCTATTCTTTGGATCGAGTTTGATAAAGCACATCCAGGTTGGATTGTTTTCTTACTTATTCCGTTAATGCCATTCATCTTAGGAAAAAAGAAACTTTCAGCTTCAACAGTTATAATTATTATTTATTTCTTAGTAAGTATTATTACTGGTAAGTGGAATATTACTTGGGTAATATTATTATTAATTCCAGTAGTAATTATAATTATGCTACCAAGTGATGGTTCAAAAGTATTTAAATTTAAAAAATACACAAAAAAAGATGATGATTTCATTGACTTAGATGTATAGAGTAGGGGAATATGGGGGTATTTGCTATATGTTTAATTGGTAGTGGGCTGGCAATGGATGCAACAGCAATAGCAATAAGTAATGGAACTCTAAATCCAAATCTTGGAATTAGAAGGAAGTTTGCTATTGCTTTTTGTTTTAGTTCTTTTCAAGCACTAATGCCAATCTTTGGGTATTACTTTTCCAAATCTTTTATTACATTTATTGATAAAATAGATAACTTTATAGTTTTCTTAGTTCTTTCGTTTATTAGTATTAAAATGTTACTTTCAAGTAGAAAAGATTTAGAACTTAAAAATGAACTATCCACTAAAGATATAATCTTACAAGGGATTCTTACGAGCATAGATGCATTAATGGTTGGAAGTTTATTTGTAGTGTTTGAAATCAATATTTACTATGCAAGTTTAATATTCTTTGTAATTACATTTATTTTTTGTATTATTGGCGTTTATTTTGGTTGTAAGTTAGGTAAAATGTTTGATTCAAAACTTGAAATCATTGGCGCAATAATCTTATTTATTGTTGCTATTAAGAGTTTATTTAGTTGAAAAAAGGTTAGCAATTTGCTAACCTGTTTCTTTTGCGCGTTTATATGATGGATGCATATTAAATTCTTCTAGCACCCCAAGTTCTTTTGCTGCGTAATATGGAAAATGTGGGTTTCTAAGTAGTTCACGACCAAAGAAAATAAAGTCAAGTCCCAAGTTTTTAAGTGCATCATTAGCCTGGGATGCGGTAGTAATTAAGCCCCCACCAATAACTGGGATATTTGTTTCTTTTCTGATTTTACTTGCAAAGTCTAGTTGATAGCCAGTATAAGCATCAATTTTTGTAGGAACAACCCCTCCACTACTTACATTAATAAAGTCAATACCTTTATGTTTGATTAATTTAATTACTTCGATAATATCATTAACATCATTACCATCTTCATGGTATTCGGTTGCAGAAAAGCGAATGCCTAAAAGTTTTTCTTTTGGCCAAACTTCTTGGACTCGATCTATTATATGACTTAAAAATCTCGTGCGATTTTCTAGGCTACCGCCAAAATGGTCTATACGTTTATTTGTAAGTGGAGATAAAAATTGGTTAATTAAGTAGCCATGAGCTGCATGGATTTCAATTAGATCAAATCCTGCTTCTTTAGCTCGGTATGCTGCACATTTAAACGCTTGAACTACTGTCTCAATTAAATCATTTGTCATCTCAGTTGGAGTTTTAATGTTTGGAAAAGCTATTGCAGATGGAGCGATAATATCTGAATTTGTTTGCGATTTTCTCCCTGCATGTGCAAGTTGAATCCCAGCGATTGCCCCATATTTTTTTACATTTTCAGCTACCCTTCTTAATCCAGGTATGTGTTCGTCACTATA
>DUVT01000098.1 GCA_012840905.1 Acholeplasmataceae bacterium | reverse complement strand
AATATAAACAAAGAGAACTTTTAATTCTTTTCAATGATTGTACATGGTTTGTATAATTAAAATTTAAATCATTAAATAATTTTTTTAAAAAAGAAAAGGAAGTGTTGTATGAACTTATACGAGAAATTAGTTTCTGGTGAAGAAAAATTATCTGTTATTGGATTAGGTTATGTTGGAATGCCTATTGCTGTTTCGTTTGCAAAAAAAGTAAAAGTAATCGGTTTTGATATTAATGAAGATAAGGTAGAAAAATATTTAAGTGGAATTGACCCAACAAAAGAAGTTGGAGATGAAGCAATTAAAAATACAACTATGGAATTTACTTCTGATGAGAGTAGAATTAAAGAGGCAAAGTTTCATATTGTAGCTGTACCGACTCCGATTAATGAGGATCATACACCAAACTTAGTACCAGTTGAATCTGCTAGTAGAACAGTTGGTAGAAATTTAGTAAAAGGATCAATTGTAGTTTATGAATCTACAGTATATCCTGGTGTTACTGAAGATATATGTATTCCAATTTTAGAAAAAGAATCAGGCTTAAAATGTGGTGTGGACTTTAAAGTAGGTTACTCACCAGAAAGAATTAATCCAGGGGATAAAGTTCACAGATTAGAGACTATTGTTAAAGTTGTATCTGGTATGGATGAAGAGTCCCTTGATATAATTGCAAAAGTATATGAATTAGTTGTTGATGCTGGAGTATATAGAGCTAAATCTATAAAAGTAGCTGAAGCAGCAAAAGTTATTGAAAACTCTCAAAGAGATATTAATATTGCATTTATGAATGAACTTTCAATCATTTTCAATAAACTTAATATCGATACACTATCAGTATTAGAAGCGGCATCAACTAAATGGAATTTCTTGAGATTTTACCCTGGATTAGTTGGTGGACACTGTATCGGAATAGATCCATACTATTTAACTTACAAAGCTAAACAAGTTGGATATCATTCACAAATTATTTTAGCTGGAAGAAAAATAAATGATAATATGGGTAAGTATGTTGCTGAAAACTTAATTAAATGTTTAATTAAAGCTGATGTTTCAGTAAAATATGCAAATGTTGCAATCCTAGGATTTACTTTCAAAGAAAATTGTCCAGATACAAGAAACACAAGAGTTATTGATATTGTAAAAGAATTAAGGGATTATGAAATTGAGCCAATTGTGGTTGATCCTGTTGCTGATCAAGAAGAAGCATATCATGAATATGGAATCGAACTTGCTTCATATTCTGAAATTAAAGATATGGATGCTGTAATTATTGCAGTATCTCATGAAGAGTTTAAAAACCTTAATAAGGATGATCTAGATAAACTTTATAAAAATGTTCCTTATGAAAATAGAGTATTACTTGATATTAAAGGTATCTTAAATAGAGAAGAATATGAAGATTTAGGCTATAGATATTTTAGGTTATAGAAAAGAGGATATTAAATGGGTTACTCTGATTTAGTATTTGATAAGAATTCTGTATTCCTTGTTACAGGTGGTGCAGGATTTATAGGATCAAATTTATGTGAAACAATATTGAATATGGGTTATAATGTTAGATGCTTGGACAATCTATCAACTGGAAAGAAAGATAATATTGAACATCTACTTGATAATCCTAATTTTGAATTTATTGAAGGGGATATTAGAGATTTTGATACTTGTCTTACAGCAACTACAGGTGTTGATTTTGTTTTACATCAAGCAGCATGGGGAAGTGTTCCAAGAAGTATAGAAATGCCATTATTATATGAAGAGATTAATATAAAAGGCACTCTCAACATGTTAGAAGCTGCTAGACGAAATAATGTAAAAAAATTTGTTTATGCATCTAGTTCATCAGTTTATGGTGATGATCAAAACTTACCTAAAGTTGAAGGTATAGAAGGAAATGTGTTATCACCATATGCCTTAACTAAAAAAGTTAATGAAGAATATGCAAAATTATATACTAAATTATATGGCCTAGATACATATGGATTAAGATATTTTAATGTT
>DUVT01000097.1 GCA_012840905.1 Acholeplasmataceae bacterium | reverse complement strand
TCCTATTACTCTGATTATATTATTGCTATGCAAGATGGGGAAATATTACAAGTAGGTAATACTGAAGACATTATCAGCAATGAAACATTAGATGCTCTTTATGGAACACCAATCAGAATAGAAAAATATGAAGAGCGCAAAATCTGCATTTATTATTAGGAGGAATTATGTCTAAGAACAAGATCTTACTTATTATTGCTGTTCTTATTTTAGCAGTTGGATCTTATTTAACTGTTGAATTATTAAATAAAGGTCGCGAAGTGGATGGAGATGTAGAAATTATTCATGAACTTGGAACTACAAAAGTAGTTAGTAATCCTGAAAAAGTTATAATTTTTGATTTTGGGATTTTAGAAACCTTAGATGCTCTTGAAATCAATGTTATTGGTGTACCAAAAGCAAGTGTTCCAGATCATCTAAGTAAGTATCGTGGTGATGATATAGTTGATGTAGGAACATTGTTTGAACCGAATTTTGAAGTTATCTATGATCTCCAACCTGATCTAATAATTATAAGTGGTAGACAAAGTGAATTATATGGTGAGTTAAGTAAACTTGCACCAACAATTTATTTACCAATGGTAAATACAAGTTTTATAGAAAGTTTTGAAAAGAACTTAACTATTTTAAGCCAAATCTTTACAAAAGAAAATAGATTTACTGAATATATTGAAGAAGTAAAAGCTGAAATAGAAGAATTACACGAACTAGCAAGCAGCTCAGAATTAAATGGTTTAGTTTTAATGGTAAACAGTGGCAGTGTTAGTGCTTTAGGTTTAGGTTCTAGATATGATGTGGTATATAATGAGTTTGGTGTTAAGCCATCCGATCCAAGTATTGATATCTCGACCCATGGCCAAAGCGTAACTTTTGAATATATTTCAGAAGTAAATCCTGATATTATATTTGTAGTTGATAGAGGATTAATTACAGAAGGTAAAGGAACAGCAGAAGAAGAGTTAAACAATAGCCTTGTAAAAGAAACAAAAGCATTCCAAAATAATCGAATAATTTATTTAACACCAGCAAATTGGTATATTTCTACTGGTGGATATACTTCAATTAAAGTAATGATTAATGAAGTAAGAAGTGCTTTTGAATAAAAAAATGTTGAAATGACACGATATTAGTGATAAAATGTATGCAAGTATACTTTTATACTAATTTCATGGGAGGATGAAGTATATTAAAATACTTAAAAGAAGTGAAATGGATTATAAAGAAAAAGCATTTCAAAATTTAAGAAAACAAAACTTACGAATTACCAAAGCGAGAAAAGCTATTATAGATATATTAGAGGGAAAACACCTTACTATTCAAGAAATCTATGCGGAGATGCAAAATAAGGGATTCCATAATTTGAGTACTGTTTATAACAATATAGATTTCTTATTAGAACATAAGATCATAACTCAAGTATTTATAAACGGAAAGAAACATTATGATCTTACTATCGAAGAATATTCTCACACTGCAGATTCTCATGTGCATGTTTCATGCCTTGCAAGTGATAATATTATCGAGATTAATGAGCAAGAATTCTTGAATAGAATTAAAAACCATCCTGTATTTAAAGGGTTTGATATTTCGAAGCTACAATTAGTAGTTGAAGGAAATTGCAAACACTATGATACAGAAGTTTGTAAAAACACAACAAATTGTTATTTAATAAATTTGCATAATAGAAATAAATTACCTTGAGACTAAATATCTCAAGGTAATTTTTTTGGAAACTAAAGTTATGGGAATAATGGGGTATTAGCATACTTGAATGAGCTAACTTTATTTTTGGCTGTTATTATAAAGGTGTTTTCATCTTTGCTAATATCGATTTCAATTGTACCTTTTTCAAGAGGATTAAATTCATTAGG
>DUVT01000096.1 GCA_012840905.1 Acholeplasmataceae bacterium | reverse complement strand
CTTTCTTTGCGCCTTTTTTCTTTTCTTCTAAAAAGATTTTTAATCTTAAGGAATTTGAATTTAAATATGCTGCTTCATTTAATGCTAAATAACTAGTTAACAAAATTAAAATTACAAATAATACTAATAGTAATATGTTTAAAGTTAAATTTTTATTAAAAAATGAAAAGTCAAACAGCAAGTAGTGCCTGAGCGGAATCAAAAATAAAACACCTCTCTTAAATTTATTAATAATATATTATAACATTTTTTCCCGAAATTGTCCATATGTAACATTACTCAATATCAGGAATATAAAAACTCTTTCGCTCTAATGCAAAGATAGGGTTTGTATAAGTACCCTTTTCTGTACTTTCAACTTCTTTTTCTAAAGCTGCTAATCTTGAATCAGTATAGTCGATTAAAAAGATTAACATTGCTTCTGGAATAAGTGGTTCTTTTGGTGAACCATATTCAAGTAGTCCATGATGGCTTAACATTATATGTTTTAAAGCTAACACTTCTTCAGTTTCATCAATACCCATTGAAGTAGCAGCCTTTTCAATAATACTAAATCCAATAGGGATATGCCCAATTAAGTTTCCGAGTTTAGTATACTCCGTTCCCTTAGGACCACTTAATTCAACAAGTTTTCCAATGTCATGAAGAATAATTCCTCCATAAACCAAACTTCTATTTAAATAAGGATAAATTTCTAAATATGCATCACTCGCTCTTAACATTGAATATACATGATAAGCAAGCCCAGAATAATAATTATGATGCATTGTCATTGCTGCAGGATAGTTGAAGAAATCTTTTGCGTATAGACTAATAATTCTTGTGATTAAATTTTTAATAATTTGATTATCAATTTTATCAATATAACCAAAGATTAATTTCTCTAACTCTTCGCCACTTAATTTAGCTTTTTCATAAAACTCATCTAGATTAATTTCATCTTCAGCAGTTACTCTTCTATATTCAGTAACATTGAATTGCATTTTACCTTGATAATCTTTCATTGTTCCTGTTAAGAAGTAGACTTCACCATTAATTAAGTTTTCTTTATCTTCTTCCTGCAAACGCCAAAACTTTACATCGATTAAATCAGTTCCGTCAAAACCAATCATACTGCCGTAATCATCATTAGCTGTTGTTTTACGAAACTGAATATCAGTCAGACGTAAATATAGGCTTGCTTTATCTTTTGGATTAAAATCTTTAATTTTCGCTCTCATTTTTTTCACTGTTTCCTTCTTTCTCTACTTTAAGGGATTGATATTTAGGATCTACATTTTTAATTAAGCCTTTGTAGATTTCCTTTAATTCACGGCTGAGCATTAATCTTTCTGAACCTTTTTCAAGATAATTTAAATCTTTTAAGAGTTCTAAGTTTTGATCAACAATTACATTAACATCGCTTTCTAGTTTGTATTCTAATGCTTGCCTTTCTAGTTCTCTAATTCTTTCATCCTTTTCCCTTAAAGTTTTTTCAAATTCAGATACTTTGCGTTGGATTTGTTCAAGAGTTGAGGTAGGAACGTCTATTTGTTCTTGGACTGTTTCTTGAACATTTCTTGGTGTTTCTGTATCTTCTATATTATTATCCCCACCATATACAATATCATCGTATTCTTTATAAACTACTTGTGTGTGGTCTTCTTCCTCACCTGGATAAATATTATATACTTGAAGGGCTTTAATAACATATTGTCTTAATTCTGTATAATCATTTGCTAGTTCACCTTTTAAGATTTTCGTAATCACATCTTTGTAGATTGTATCGATATATGGATTTGCTTTCCTAGATATTTTCAGAAAATCATTTCTTGTAAAGTTGACTTCACTTAATGATTTAATTGGTAGATGATCATATTGTTTTTTAATTTTCTTAGCTCTATTTCTAGTTCTCTTAAGTAAGTACATTACATAGTTACTATCCAAACTAACTTCTAAGCCATACTTAAATAATAAATAAGGATCGTTTTTACTTCTAGGATTTTTTAAAGCTAGTTCTACAACCTGTCTTAAGCGATTTGGATCATCAGAGAGGTTGTCCCAAGTTGGACTATATTTTTTATTTAAAACATAAGAACAAGCTAAAATTGTATCAACACTCTTTTTCTTTGGATAATTAGCAAAATGAGCTAAACCTTTTTTCAAATCTTTTATATATTTATAAGCATTTGTATCTACTAAATAACGAATTGCTCTTTTAAAGTATTTACCAGTAAATATTTTTTTAAGTTCTGCTTCCATTAAAGCAGGCTCTACATTTGCAAGTAGTCTTGCTCGCCTACGCATTCCCCTGAAAGTTTTTGCTTCAATTTTAAAACCAAGTTCACTTGCAAGGCGAATTCCAATTAATATTCTTAGTGGATCTTCTCTAAATCTAACCTTTGGAGAACCAATAGTTCTAATTCTTTTCTTTAATATATCATCATAACCTTTATATGCATCAGTTAATTTATGACCATAACTTAAAGCAATAGCATTGATTGTAAAATCACAAGCAGCAAGTTCATCTTTTAAATTTTTTGAATAATGTAAGCGAATAGGTTTGCGATTATCTTTAAATTTTTCTTCAAGTCTAAAAGTTCGCACTCTAAAAGTATACCCCATATATGTTAATAAAACACTTCCTGCACTTAAATCTTCTACTTTAGTATTTGCAAAAATGCCTTTTACCATATCTGGAGTAGCGTTTGTTGTTATATCAATTTCTTCAAAAGGTAAACCCATTATTACTCTACAAACTGCCTCACCTATCATATAAGCTTCACAACCGTTGTTCAATAAGACCTTTAATACTTCTTTACCTTTCTCTAGATATTGTTCCATAACATTCTCCTTTTCGCTGTGATTTTACTTCCATTAATTGAATTATACAATAAATTAGCCAAAAATTCTATACTTTTTAACTTTATTAGCGAAAAATCTAGCATTTCGCCTATTAATTATTGACTATTTCGGTTATAATATAAATGGTGAGCGAGATGTATACGATTAAAAATGCGGTTGTAACAGAACAAATAATTAATAAAAGTAGATTCATAACTTATCTATTTCCTGTTGCAACTGAAGATGAAGCAAAAGCTAAATTAGAAGAAATTAGAATAAAACACGCTGATGCAACCCACAATTGTTATTGTTATATAGTCGGAGATACTGCAAATATTATGAAATTTTCCGATGATGGTGAACCATCTGGCACTGCAGGGGTTGTAATTTATAACTGTTTAGAAAAAAATAACCTCACAAATGTCCTTGCGATTGTTACAAGGTACTTTGGAGGCATTAAATTAGGTGCTGGAGGCTTAGTTAGAGCCTATAGTTCTTCGACTGCAATGGCAGTTGAAGCTGCAGAAATCTCAGAAATCATTCATTATGCGAAAGTAAAAATAACATGTGATTATAGCAATCTAGGATTAGTTGAAAAACATCTTAGTGAGTATGAAATTGTAAATAAAACCTTTAGTCAAAAAGTAGAGATTGAATTTATTATTCCAGAGCCTTTAGTGGAAGATTTAAAAGCAAAACTAATTGATTATACAAAAGATTCAATTTTATTTGAAATTTTAGAAATTTTTAATTCAATTTAGAAACCCTCATTTACTAAGGCAAATTGCATTCAATTTTGCCTTATTTTCGTTTTTTCGACTTATCGCGAATAAAAACTCGGATAAGCCTTTATTACTAGTATGAGTGAAATTTCAAAAAAAGATGGCAATGAACACAAATTATTCATTGCCCTTTTGTTTTGCTTCTAAAAAACGCCTTCTAGTCGCCTCTCCACCCCGCAAATGTCTAATTGATTTATTATATTCTAGAAGCTCTTTTACATCAGCATACAATTTATGATTTATCTCTGGAAGACGCTCAGTTAAGTCTTTATGCACAGTCGACTTTGAACAATCCACCATCTTTGCTACTTCTCTTACTGTGCTACGGTTACGTAAAAATAGTTCTGCAGTCGTAAGTACCCTTTTTTTAATTTCATAATCCATATTTCCTACCCCCATGCACTAAATTATATGCTTATAATTCTTGGTTTATGTAAAAACAAACAAAGGGAAATAATAGATTATTAATTTGGCTTCCAGAACTAGGTTATTAATTGACTTTTTCTTAAGATTAGTGTATATTTAATATATCAATAAATGATGAAAGGGTTAATTTTATGAGTGTTTTGGTTGCGGAAAACTTAAATCTTACAAATAAAAATAAACCTTCAATAACTAACTTTTCCTATAACTTCTTAGATAATAAAATCTATGCAATTTTAGGTAAAAGTGATTCAGGCAAAGATGTTTTACTTGATTTGCTTTCCGCTAGAACAAAACCTGACGAAGGAAATGTTTATCTAGATGGTGAATTGCTTCTAGATAATCCAAAAATGAGTAAGAGATTATGCTATATCTCTAGTAAAACCTCATTTCCAGGCCACATGTCAGTTAGAAGTATCTGTAGGCTTATGAGCTCATATTATCCAAAATGGGATAATGGTTACGCTTATGAGTTATTAGAATACTTTAAAATTAAACCAAAAACTCTTTATTTTAAGCTTGAACCAAATGAAAAAGAATTAGTTCATGGTATTATTGCTCTTGCTTGCAGAGCAAATATTACAATCTTTTTAAACCCTTTAGATGATGTAGATGTAAAAGATAGATATGATTTTTATAACTTTATGTATGAACATCATATCCGCTATCCAAGAACGATCATAATATCAACCGATTATATCGATGAACTTGAAAGCATTGTCGGGAAAATTTTAATGCTGGATAAGGGTAGATTAATTGAAGATTTTACAATTTCCGAAATTAAAGATAACTTCCGTTATTTAAGTGGAAAAACAGAAGTATTAAAATCTTTAATTGCTGGAGTAAAGATTATAGGTTATGAAGAAAGAAATAACTATTTAACAGTTTGTGTAGGTAAAAAGTTAACTAAGGATGAAACTAGGAAATACCAAAAATATTTGATTAAAATATCTGAAGTTCCAATTCAAAAAATATTTATCTACTTAATCAACTTAAGAGAAAAGAAAGGTATTTAATATGAATCTTATTCATCCATTAAAGTATCATTATTATTCATATCGAAAACCTTATTTAATTTATCTAGTAATCTTTATAATAAGTTTATTCTTAGCGCCTTTATTACTGGATAACTTAAATGATTTCTATTATTTTTATCCTATTGCAATTATCCTAGTTACTCTGGGCTTTACTATAATAAATTCAATCTATGAGTTCACTATCCTCATAACCCATTACTTTAAAATCAAGACTATTAAGTATGAATTTTATGTCGCAAGTATTCTTTATAGCTTAATTAATAGTCTAATTCAAACAATTTTACTTCTTATTAGTTACTTTGTAATTAAGATGTATCACCCAAGTATAAACTCAATTTTTAACTTTACATATGTTTCAGTTTATACATTTACCTTACTTATGCATCTTGGTATATATAGTTTAATCGGACTTATATCTCTAATTTTAAAGAAAGTTAAGTTTGTACAAACATTATTATATTTAGTATTACTTTTAATAGTTGCTTTAGTATCGTTTGAGATTACTAATTCCGTAATAGATTTT
>DUVT01000095.1 GCA_012840905.1 Acholeplasmataceae bacterium | reverse complement strand
TTCCATTTCTATCTGTATATTGACATAATTCATTATAAACTTTTTTTGGAATAATAATTTGTTTAAATATTCTTGTTAGGAGATTTTCGCAGTTGGTATACAAAAAAGTTGATAATAAATCAGTATCAAAAATATATAGTTTAGTCGATTGAATTTGTATCGCTATATAAATCACCCTCTAATAAGTCACTTCTAAATGCAGTTAGTAATAATTCTGTCTGTTTTCCTTTTGAAATAATATTTTTATCCATTAACTCATGTACTAGTGAAATATATTTTCCATATGTTTTATTATGGAAATTTATCTTTTGGTATAATTTATCATCATATCCTAAGTTTACTGCTTGTAGTATTACATTTTTAGAATACTTATCCCAATCACCATCAATTAACCCTTCCATTTTTAGGCGATATAAAATTGCCAATCGACTAAGACCATAATATTGCTCGAGTTTAATGATATCTTCTACTGAAATTGTTTCTTTTGTTAAGTCCTTTATTTTATCCTTAAATGCATTATATGGGGCTAAAAATAAGGAAGCAAACATATCTGCTCTTTTTTCTTCTTTAGAAGGATTATTAGAAAGGCTCTTAGAGCAAATCATTTTATCTTTACTATTCTCTATAAAATAATGATAAAACTCATGAGCTAGCGTAAATCTACATCTTCCATATGAGTGATTAGAATTAATTACAATCATATTTATATCTTTATAACACAAACCACTTAAATTATTTCCTAAGTCATAAAAAACCAAAGTTAAATCTTTTATATTATTTGCAACAGCAAAAATATCAATTGGATTTGATTCATCTAATCCTAATTTCTTTCTTAAATTTGTTGCTTTATAACTTAAATCCAAAACTGTTTGGTAATTATACATTATCTTGCTCCTCATAAAGTTTCTTCATCTCTCTTAGTTTTATAGCTATAAGATTAACCCTTGCTAACTTTTTTAAATCTTCAACATCTAATTCCTTAGCTCTAAAACTAATATTTAATGACTCTTGATTTTCTCCATTAAACAAATATGAAACATCATAGCCAATTAAATTACAAATTTTTTCTGCAATATCTAATGTTATGCTTCTTTCTCCGTTTTCAATTTTTGAGATATAACTTTGATCAACTTCTAAATACTCAGATAATTGTTTTTGGCTTAACCCTAACTTTTTTCTTAATTGAACAAACCTTTCCAGCACCTCATACTTTTTTCCCATTATTATTTTTTCCTCCTACAATATTATATGATATTTTGTCATATTTGTCAACCTAGATTAACTAAAAAATATGACACAATAGTTATTATATATAAAAATTATTGAAGTATACTAAAAATCAATAACAAATAAAAGTCGCAAACTTAATTGCGACTTATTTTAATTATTCTTTATAAAATTATATGATTCTAATAACATATCTGGAGTTGAAGTATGGGCTACATTATATTCACTATAAACAATATTTGAATTAGGTAGCTTTTCTTTCAACGCCTTTGCATATTTAAGTGGTACGGTTGTATCTTGTGTACCTACTCCCATATAGATATTTTTATCTTTTAGAAGGTGATAGTTTAATAGTGGATCTACTGCTTTGTAACTTTCAAGATTTGTATAGTAATACTCATCTTTAATCCAGCCGTATTGTTGTTGCTTATATTCATAAAACTCAACAAACGAAGGAGATCCTACTATACTTGCAAAAGTAGTTAATTCTTCCATAATCGTTGCTAGGTAGAATGTAACTGCAGCACCCATTGAAACACCATATGCATAGATATTTGTAGAATCGAGAATATCTAAGTGTTTAAAGTATTTATGGTATAAATGTTTTGCATCTTTTGCAGTTTGCATCACAATATTAACTATTTCTTTTTGCTTTTCTACATAACTTAAATTTTTGAAAAACTCTGGTTGTCTTTCACCATGTAAATATGCATCTATTGCAACTACAAAGAATCCCATTTCTGCTAATGTTTCACCACGACCCATAATTCCAGTTTCCTTGTCGCCTGCAAAACCATGGAAGAAATATAATAATTTCTTTGGTTTTTTGTCATTTTTATAATATGTAGTAATTGGGATACCATCATATATCATTGTACTTTTAATAATACTTCCAATAATTTCGCCTTCAACCATTTCTATCGTTTCCTCATAATCATCTTCAAATTTTATATTTACATTTTTTAGATTAATATCTTTATTAAATATACTTAAATTAGTTCCATCAAATTCACTATAATACAAATTCTGAATTAAAAAGTTTTTAGCTTTATTGCTTCCATGATTAGGTGCAAATACAACATAACTTGCATTTAAACTGTTAATTACATCTACAATACCTTTAAAGTTACCACCACCAGTGCTAGTTTTTGAATTAGTCCAGTTTGTTGCAAGCACCGCATTACCATCTTTATCGACTTCAATATTAGGTGCTAATCTCATCTGAATTACTTTCATATTACTATCAAGTAAAACTACTACACCACTTGATAAATAAGGAATACCACCATTATCGTTATAACTAGATTTCACTCGATCTAGTTCACTTAAGAAGAAATCTTTTGTCATAACTTGGATAATATCAGTATTTCTAAACCTTGGACTACCTGAAACACTTTCAAAGGCAAGAGAATTATTTAATTCATATTCAATTCCAGCATCATTAATTACTAATGCATCATACTTAACAGTAGTTAAGTAATATACTTCGATAACTCTAGTTGCATAACTTGTATTACCTGCTTCATCTTTAGCTTCGATTGTTATAAGATAACGTCCAGGATTTTGATTGTCATAACCACCATCATTACTAATTGCTAGTTCTACTTCTTCAGATACATCATCAATAACATTAATATTTTGGAGTAAATCTACTTCTTCACCAACTTTGTGGCGGATTTTAGGTAATTCATTGTTACTTGCATTTACAAATAGTGGTGCAATTTCATCAACTTGTTCATTGCCATTACCATTTCCACCATTATTACCATTGTTGTTGCGATCTAAATTACAACCGATTAAGCCTAAAAAGAGAATTAAAACTAATATGAATCTTTTCATAACTATTTAGCTCCTGGATTAATTATAACAGTTTCTTTGCCATTTTCATAGTTAATCTTAAATGCAGTTTCTCTTGGACAAAGCATTCTAATATATCTTGAATCATCAAATTTTACTCTTACAATTTCACCATTAATCTCTCTATATAGATATACATCTTCCCAAATACACTCATGAACTATCGCATTAGTCATTT
>DUVT01000094.1 GCA_012840905.1 Acholeplasmataceae bacterium | reverse complement strand
GTCCAGAATTAGATAATATAGTTGCTATCAAAGTTTATGAGAAAGTTGGGTTTAAGTTTTTAAAGTTAGTTAAGACAGATGATGGTAAAGAATATTTAATGAAAATCCAAAAAAATGAAATAAATAACTAAAATAAAAAAGCATTCAGGTATATAAACTGAATGCTTTTAAAATTATTCTTGAATTATTAATAATGCAGCTAAATCATCATAGATTTTACCAACTTCTTCATCGGACTCATAAAGAGACAAATGATGTTTTGGTTGGTTGATTGGGATTTGAGCTATCACTTCAGAATCAAGTTCCATAGCAACCTTATCACCACCACCTGATCCGAAGATGAAGTCTTTTTGGCCGTTTACTGGGTTAATGTAGTATGACATGTTTTCTACAACCCCAATAATATTATGTTTTAGTTGTCTTGCAGCTACCCCAGCTTTTGTTGCAACATTACTTGCTGCTAAGTGTGGTGTAGTTACGATAATAACTTCTGCATCAGGAACGATAGTTCTTAAATCTAAAGCAATATCACCAGTTCCTGGTGGTGAGTCAATTACCATATAATCTAAATCTGGACTCCAGTTAACTTCATAGAAGAAGTTGTTCATCATAGAGTTAAGCATTGCACCACGCCAAATTACTGGTTTACCAGGTTCAGCGAAAAATGCTGTTGACATAACTTCAATTCCAAATGCTTCAAAAGGAATAATTTTTCCTTGAGCGTTTGCGGAAGGATATTGATGTTTCATTTCTAAGATTTGCGGAACACTTGATCCGTAAATATCAGCATCAATTAAACCTACTTTACGGTTTTTTCTCTTTAAAGCATATGCTAAGTTACATGCAACTGTTGATTTACCAACGCCACCTTTACCTGATGAAACAATAATGAATTTTATATTTCTATTTGCAATACTTTCAATTTTTCTTTTTTCTTCAAATTGAACTTTTACACCATTAAAGCCTAGATCTAACTTACAGATTTTTGCTATTTCTCTTCTTAATTGTTTTTCTTCATCGCCACCTGTTTTCGCAATAGCAATTATTAAGATGACTATTTTTTTCTCTGGATCGATGCCCACATGTTTAATTGCAGCAGTTTCACCAAGAGTTTTATTTGTTGCAGGGTCGACAAGGACCTCTAATTTCTCTTTGATTTCTTTGGTTGTCATTTCTTTCCTCCTATTATTGGTACTTTAAATTCCTCTAAGTATAAATTTGGTTGATTTGTTATTAATCCGTATAATTTTGTAGCTTTTAATTCTTGTAAAACTAAATCATTATTTTCCATATTTTTAAATGAAGTAATTATTTTTGCTTTTGTTGTTTTTGGTAATTTGTTAATGTAATTTAAGCCTTTATCACTTGCACCAAGTACGCGAAAATAATAATTAGACTTATCAAGATACTTATTGCTTGTATTCATTATTATATGGAGTAATAAGCGTTTTATTTTATTTTGTGGGTATCTTTTTGTTTTTACATTATTAATTAACTCTTGATAAGAATTTACCTTATTAAGAAAGTTGTTTATTCTATTTTCAATACCTTCGTTTACTCCAAATATTTTTTGAATATCTGATAGAGTTAAATTAATAAATTGGCTTCTAAGTAAAAAAAGTAATTTTTCCTCAATTTCTTTTGGGTTTTGATAATTTATCTTAAAACCAAAATCAGGAACATACTTTTCAATATCCTCATTTTTTTCTAAAAGTAGGCGAAGTGAAGTTGCACTTGCAATTTCACTTAAAGCAATTTCATCATAATAATTATTTTCAATTCGCTTTATTAATGTTACATTAATCTTTTTTTTCAACTTTTCTATACTTCTTAGATATTGAATACCTAAAGTATTGTTAGGTAAGGTAAAATTTTCAATTAACTCTTTATCTTTAGTTAGTTCGCTTATTACCTTATAACTACTTGCACTATATGATAAACCTAAAGCAAGTTTTTCTTTTATCTTTTCATTAAAAAGATCGCTATCGATAATAGCCTTCATTTGATTTAGTTTATCTAGATTTGCAAGTTCTACCCCAAAAGCAAGGTCAGTTATTTTAAATTTTGATAATATATTTAAGCTATTCAAAGCAAACAAATCAGCTGAATTCATTGCACTCAAAAATGGTAACTCTAAAACGAGATCTACGTTTAGATTAAGCAGTTGTTTTGTTTTTGTAAACTTATCAACAACAGAGATCTCTCCACGCATAGTATAGTTACCTGAAGTTAAGGCAATTACAACTTCTGGTTTTACATGCTTTATTGCTTCATCAATAAAATACTTATGACCATTATGGAATGGATTTAATTCTACAATTAAACCTAGAACTTTATTCATGAT